>JAYSPO010001614.1:0-6898 GCA_043722015.1 Candidatus Kuenenia sp.
TCGACGCAGACACACAGACGTAGTCCACGATACTGGCGTGCTGGACGTATTCACAAAGTCCCACTCCGCCTGCATGAGGACACACAGGGATGTCGAATCTCGCCGCCAACAGGAGTACTGCCATGACTTCGTTGACGCCACCCAGGCGGCAGCAGTCCAACTGACAAACCTGCAATGCCCCACACTGCATAAACTGCTTGAACATGATTCGGTTGTGGCACATTTCTCCCGTAGCGATACGAATCGGCTTGACGGCTTCTGCAATCGCGAGATGACCAAGAATATCGTCCGGAGATGTAGGCTCTTCCACAAACCACGGACGAAACGGAGCCAGTTCGCGAATCCACTCGATCGCCTGCGGCACGTCCCAGACCTGATTGGCATCGATCATCATGTGGGCCTCATCGCCCATTTCTCGACGCAGCACGCTGCACCTGCGTCGATCGTCCTCCAGATTCCGCCCGACCTTGATCTTGAAATGACTCCAGCCCCGCGCCTTCAGGTCAGTACATTTCTGCTTCAGGGCTTCATCCGAATAACCCAGCCAGCCGGCGGATGTCGTGTAGCTTGGATAACCGATGCCTCGCAGTTCCTCGATCCGTTGTGCACGAGTCGCTGTGTGGCGATCAAGGAGTTCCACGGCCTGATTCGGCGTGATTGCATCTGTGAGGTAGCGAAAGTCCACACTTGCCACGAATTGTGCTGGCGACATGTCGCAGATCACCTGCCAGACGGGCTTGTTAAGAATCCGAGCCCACAAGTCCCAGACCGCATTGATCACGGCAGCGGCAGCCAGATGAATCACGCCCTTTTCCGGGCCAACCCAGCGAAGCTGACTGTCTCCGGTGAGTCTGCGATACAAAGTCACGGGTTCGGCCATCAGCGATTCGACGGTCTGACCAATCAGCAGCGTGGCGAGCGAACGAATAGCGGCAACGCAGATTTCATTTCCACGCCCGATCGTAAACGTCATTCCGTAGCCGCAGCGATCCGCCGAATCTGTGCGGAGCACAACGTAGGCGGCCGAGTAGTCCGGATCCGGATTCATCGCATCGGAGCCGTCCAGATGCTGCGACGTCGGAAAGCGAATGTCGAACGCTTCGAAGGCCGTGATTTTGGTGGGCATCTATTGATTCCTGTAGCTTGACTCTCCGAGTCGAGTGCGACTCCCGTAGCTTGGACATTCTTGTCCGAGTATGCCATCGAGAAGCACTCGCGGACCAGTGATTTCCGTGCTGCCATGTCCGCTCATCTGACGACGGACAAGAATGTCCATCTTGCTGCGGACGTATTACAACGAGCAGCTTCAGCTCACCACAACCGTTCGGCCACCCTTCTGCGCAGAAATCCCGAACACAATGTATTCCGCGACAACTTCACCGACATTCTGCATCTGATGAATCTCTTCGGGATTGACGATCACGGTGTCGCCAGCCTGCATCTTCACTGTTTGTTCGCCGCACTTCATGGTGACAATCCCGTTCAACAGCACAAACACTTCCTGCATGTCTTCATGGTAGTGCGGCTGAAAGGACGAACCGACGGGCAACCGAGCCCAATTGAGCATCTGCACCTGCCCTGCCTGAAACTCCCGCTGTGTGGCGATCACGCGCTTGAGCACTCCCGGATTCAGCGGGTCTTCATGTGAGGCAGGGATGAATCCGGACGCGGCTGACGGGATGTAGTTCATATTTTGTGCTCCCAACGGGTAAAACGTAGACTCTTGTGGACAGATCCTGACGCAACAGCGTATAGTTTGGGCATGATAAAAGTCATCTCAACCACGAATCATCCGGATCGCATTGAACTCGATCTGGCATTGCAGCAGCTTGCACATTTGAAGGCTGGTGACGAAGTTCACGTCGAAGTGCAGCCAAACGGGACAATCACGATTTCCCCAGGACGAGATTCGGCGGGGGATCAAAGCGTCTCAGAATTGATTGAATCAACGATGGATGCCTACGCCACAACGATGAAACGCCTGGCATGAATTCTGATCCGAATACATGCGTGTGTCTCTCTATGGAGATTGTTCTTGAAATCCACGCTGCTGCCATTCGAAAATTCGGCGGATCTTCAGGCGTGCGTGACACGAATCTGATCGAATCAGCCGTGGCTGCACCCAAAGCAACATTTGGTGGTAAGTCTGTGTATGACGACACCATCTCGATTTCTGCAGCGTAACTGTTTTATCTCTGCGGCAACCATCCGTTCGTCGATGGTAACAAACGCACGGCTTTGGGCGCGTGCTTGGTTCACCTGCAGCTCAACGGATACAAACCAATCCCCGATGGTGAACACTGGGAAAAGCTCACTCTCGACGTGGCTTGTGGCTCGTTAACTCGTGACGAAGTCACAGTGCGACTACGGGCGCTGTTGCAGTAGACCTGGACCTCTCGCGGTCGAGGATTGCACCATCGTTTAACCGCGTGGGCAACGCCCCGTATTTCAAATTTCAAATTTCAAATACGAAATTTCAAATAGAACGATCGCGGCCCGCCGACACCGGTTAAGCGAGTCAATGCCAACCGGGCACACCATCTACGATTCGCGCACGACTTGCCATCGTGAATGCGGTTGAGTGCCCTTGGCCAGGCTCAGCGTTTTACGGGCGGCGAATTCGGCGTGCATCGCGTCCGCTCGACCCTGCTGCACCGCGCCCGAATGCACGTGCAAAAGGTAGCGCAGTGTCAGCGGGGCTTCCTTTGTGGTCGTGATCGCAGCCTTCATACATGGTGAAGCACACAGCCAGCCGTCGTCGCGGACGTGCCAGCCGGTCGGTTGTCCGGGATTGGACGGATGATCGAAATACGTGATGCCTTCGATCCGAGTGTATTGGCGGCTGGTCTCGCCGCTGTAACTGATCCAGCGCGCGGATTTTTCGAAAAGATTGCGTTCGGTCTGAGTTCCTTCGCTGCCGATCAGGACGCCTCCGCCAAAGACCGCCGAGATCGACTTCGCAACGCGCACAGCGAGAAACCCAAAATTCGTCTGCCCGAATTCCAGCGATGCCGACACCGGCACGAAGCGACTTTGAAGTTCAACCGTGAACTCATTTGACTCCGCCAGCGGTCTGACTTCGCAGATCAGTTCCTGCCTGAGTAACGGCGCTGGGTCATGCCCATCGAACCAGCCAAGGTCCACTGCCATGCGACAGAAATCCTCACCGTCATCGTAAGCAAGCCATTGCTGCTGGCGAATCACGGCACCGGACGCATTTCCCCAGAAATCAATTCCCGTGACTTTATGGTGTGCGAACCAGATGGACTGATGATGATCGTGATCCGGCGCACCGGGATGCCCCATCCGAGTCAGCAAAGCCCCTGACGGCGCGACGACCGGAAAGAAAAACGGTCGCGGATAATCGGTCCCTGCGTTCCAGCGCAGCACTTCACGATCGTCAATCTGAAACGAGACCTGATGCCCGGCCAGCGGAATGATCTGACAACGTGGAACGCGATTCATGGTCGGCTCTTTCGAATGAAAGTCGGAGCCCGGAAGCGCATGATCCATTGAACTCAGACGTCGTGGAAGCATAGCAGGTATGTATGGTCCGGGAATTCATGAGTCTCGCTCTTTCTCCGTTTTCCGGCACGCCACATCTGCGTCGATGCCTGTTGTCTTCGAATTGGAATTGCTCTCGTGCCATGACTTCTCATCGTCACTCCGCATTGGATGACCCGCTGGACGCGACCATGTTCGTGGTCGTAGAATGCCGAAGTCACGTGATCCGAAGCGATGCGTGCAGACTCACTCGACGAAGTTGAGAGTAAGGAATAAAACAAGGCGTATTTCTGTGGATGTTGATCCAGATCCAGCATTTATCTCAGGAGACATTCCATGAGGCGCGTCGGTCGATGCCACTCCTCTGGACTGCCTGTTTGTTCGATCGGCGTTGCTCTGATTCTGCTGAGTCTGGCGTCCAATGCTCTGGCTCAGGAAGTCGCGTACAACCGCAACGTCCGCGCGATCCTCGCGGAGAATTGTTTCTCCTGCCACGGGTTCGATCAGAAAACACGCGAAGCGGGATTGCGACTCGATACGCCCGAAGGGGCTACCGCAGTGCTGGAATCCGGGCACGCGGTAATTCGTCCTGGTCAACCGGATGACAGCGAATTGGTGCAGCGGATCTTCAGCGATGATCACAGCACTCTGATGCCGCCACCGGAATCCGGCAAACAACTGACGACGGAACGGAAGCAACTGGAAGAGTCGCTTCGCAAATTCGTGGATCGTGCGAGCGGCGAACTGGACGCCTGGGAAGCGCAGCTCGATGCGGAGCAAAAGGACGCACTTTCAAAAGATGCCCGGAAAGCGCTGACAGCAGAAAAGCCGAAACGAAATACCAGGCAGCTTCTGGAACTTTTCAGCGCCGGTCCCGGCGCAGCGGATCAGGATTTTCTCATGCAGCGAGAACGTCTTGGTGAGATTGATGACTTGCTGGCATCCGGCGTTTCGACGCTGGTCATGAAAGAGTTACCGCAACCACACAGGACGACCGTGTTCATTAAAGGAGATTTTACGCGACCGGCAGAAGACGTGACTTGTGGAACACCTGCGGTCCTGCCGCCACTCGGAAGCGACAAGGATCGCGTCACCCGACTGGATCTGGCGCGTTGGATCGTCGCCGCGAACAATCCGCTGACATCTCGCGTGATCGTGAATCGTGTCTGGCAGCAGTATTTCGGACGCGGACTGGTCGAGACCGAGAATGACTTCGGACTTCAGGGTTCACCACCGTCACATCCGGAGCTGCTGGATTGGCTGGCTGTTGATTTCAGTGAGCACGGCTGGAGCCTGAAAGAACTGCATCGACGGATTGTGACGTCGCACACCTATCGTCAGGATTCCCGGGAACGATTCGATCTGCGGACGAAAGATCCCGGAAATTACCTGCTCGCTCGCCAGCGGCGACTGCGGCTGGATGCCGAAATTGTGCGAGATATTGCATTGTCAGCCAGCGGATTGCTCTCTTCAAAAATGGGTGGCCCGGCCGTTTATCCTCCGATTCCTGCTGGTGTCATGGGACAGGGTCAGTCAAATCGAGAATGGAAAGTCAGTGCCGGTGAAGATCGCTATCGGCGAGGGCTTTATACCTTTGTGTATCGGGCCACACCTCCACCTTCGCTCAACGTGTTCGATGCTCCCGAGGGTCTGAGTTCCTGTACGCGACGCAACCGCAGCAACACGCCGCTTCAGGCTCTGACCCTGATGAATGACGCAAATTTCTTTGAGTTCGCCACAGCCTTGTCGAAGCTCATTCAGCGCGATGGGATCGAGACTGCGTTTCGACGATGTACATCCCGGCACCCCGGACCGGATGAACTGAAAGTCTTCGCGGATCTTTCACCGCTCAACGCCGCTCGAGTGCTGCTCAACCTCGACGAAACTTATACCCGTGAGTAATGAATCGAACTCGTGTCATGCATAACGAACACCCGCTTCTGCAGCGCACCCGCCGCCACTTTTTCCGCGACTGCGGAGTGGGCGTCGGCTCCATCGCGCTCGGTGATATGATTGAGGGACGATCATCCGCCTTCGCCGCGAACCTGACGAACAGTCCTTTGGCACCGAAAGCGACACAATTCCCGGCGCGGGCGAAGCGCGTCATCTATCTGTTTATGGCAGGCGGACCATCGCAGTTGGATATGTTCGTGCATAAGCCGCTGCTCACTGAACTCAACGGGAAACCGATGCCGCAAAGCTACCTTGAGGGCAAGCGTTTTGCTTTCATGGACAGTAGTCACAGGACCAACCTGCTCGGGACGCGGCGGTCGTTTCGACAGTACGGCGAATCCGGAGCGTGGGTCAGCGATCTGTTGCCCTGTACTGCCGGCATCGCTGACAAACTGACGTTTCTGCACACCTGCAAAACCGATCTCTTTAACCACGCGCCTGCCAAGATTTTCATGAATACCGGCACCGGTCAGTTCGGACGCCCTGGTCTGGGCGCCTGGCTGACGTATGGTCTTGGCAGCGAATGCGACAATCTGCCCGGCTTTGTGGTTTTGCAAAGCGGGCCGCGCGGCCCGCGCGGTGGCGCAATGCTCTGGAGCAGCGGAATGCTTCCCACGACCTATCAAGGCGTTCCACTTCGCAATCAGGGCGAACCGATTCTGAATCTCACCACCCCTGAAGGCGTCGATGAGAGCCAACAGATTCAGGTCCTGGATGCCGTCCGAAAACTGAACGCTCAAAGGCTGGAGCAAACTGGTGACGAAGAAATTGCCACGCGTATCAATGCCTACGAAATGGCCTATCGCATGCAGTCCAGCGCTCCGGAGCTGATGGACACGGCCGACGAAAGCCCCGAAACGCTGGCACTGTACGGTATCAAAGATCCCAATGAGGCCAGCTTCGCGAGAAACTGCCTGCTGGCACGGCGGCTGGTCGAACGCGGCGTACGTTTTATCCAGCTTTACCATACAAACTGGGATCATCACGGAGGTGCCACGGAAAACCTGGAGCAGCATTTGCCATTGGCTTGTCGTGATATTGACCAGTCATGCGCCGCGCTGGTGCGGGATCTGGAACAGCGCGGTTTGCTGGAAGACACGATTGTCGTCTGGGGCGGTGAATTCGGACGCACGCCGATGGGTGAAGTTCGTGAATCCACAGGACGCAATCATCATATTGATGCATTCACAATGTGGTTTGCCGGCGGTGGGTTCAAACCAGGCATGGCGCATGGCGAAACAGATGAATTCGGATTTGGACCGGTTGGTGAATCGGTCCATGTGCGCGACATTCATGCAACGTTGCTGCATCAGCTGGGACTTCATCATGAACGGTTGAGCATCCGATCCCAGGGGCTGGATTTCCGATTGACAGGTGTGCTCCCGGCGCGAGTGATTCAGGAGCTGCTGGGATGACAGATTTTACAGAACGGGCATCCGGG
>JAYSPO010001615.1:0-1308 GCA_043722015.1 Candidatus Kuenenia sp.
GGCAGGTGTCTGGCAATTGCCGGAACTGCGCTGCGCTTGGTCCGGCCTACAGATTCGACCGTCGATAACCCGGATGTCCCGCGTCAAACAGTTCCGGCAACCAGCGGGCTCCGATCCCGGAGCGTTGGGGAATCGAAATGTGGCCATCCACGACCGTCACGTTCTCATCAATCAATGCCGGATAGAGTGTCGCGATGTGGGCCCGCACTGTTTCCTGAAATGCGACGCCGGTATTCGCTGCGGCCACGTTGACGCCGGCCAGCAGCGTGAACGGCCCCGTGCAGTCGTGCATCAGAGTCGGCACGTTGTACAACTGAGCCAGTTCTGCAATCCGCCGAGTCGCCGAGATTCCACCGACCCAGGTGGGATCAATCATCACGTAATCTGCAGCGCGTGCTTCGAGAATCTGACGGTAGTCATCTGCCCGGACGAGCATTTCGCTCACGGCAACCGGTACATGGATCTGCGCGCGAAACGCGGCCATCGCATGAAACGAATCCGGACGCAGGATGTCTTCCATCCACAGCGGTCGCACTGCCTGCATGCCTTCGGCAATGCGTCGCGCGGCGGCGAGTGAAAAGAAGCCGTGACCATCGAGCATAACTTCGATCCTGTCGCCGACTCGTTCACGAATCTTTTCGAACGGTTCCACGCCTTCGCGGATATCTTCCCACGACAGGTAGTGACCTCCCTGACGGCGGTAGACGGCATCGAACGACCACAGCTTCATGCCTTTGTATCCCAAAGCCACGAGTTCTTCGGCCAGATCGGCGGGCGAATTCATGCTGGCCCAGTTGTCTTCCAGCGGTCCTGGTTGCCCGGGATCTCCATGTCCTGGCCAACCGGATGCCGACGGAGTTTTCCGGTTGGATCGACCATAAAACGGACCGCCGCAACTGTTGTAGACCGGGACGGCATCACGGACCGGACCGCCGAGCAGTCTCCAGACAGGTTGCTCAGCCAACTGTCCGGCAATATCCCACAACGCGAGATCGACGGCGGACAGGGCTCGCAATTCTGCACCGGTTCCCCCAAACGCCGTCATCCGTTCGTAAAGGAATCGCCAGTGACTCTCGATCGCACGGGCATCGCTGCCCAGGAGCCGCGGAGCCATGAAGTCATGGATCACAGCAGCCGCAGCAGTCGGGATGTAATAGGTCTCGCCATGCCCGATCACCGGAATGCCGCCCACTGTGCCAGCGTCCGTATGAACTCGCAGTGCCAGCAACCCTGGCATCACATCGTGCGGAATCACAGTCTCCAGAGCCGTAATGCGCGGACCGCTGCGATATGCATGTGCCTGAGTCG
>JAYSPO010001616.1:0-1222 GCA_043722015.1 Candidatus Kuenenia sp.
GTTTAACGGCAAGCCGCAGGCGTCGGTGCCCCGTTTCGACTACGCCTGCGGCTCGCCGTTAAACGAAAATGCCGACAGTGAAGATTAAAACGACAGTCCCCAAGCGGCATGGTGGCGATGCCCCACAAGACTCAAATTCGCTGCTCAGGACTTGTCCATATTCAACTCGGCGTATTGCCGTTACAAAATCTCCGACGCTGCAAAATCCCGTCAGCGGAGCGACGGGTGTACAGTACGCCCGTCGCTCCGCCGACGGGATTGACAGCACCCGAGGGCCACACCATGACAGACTGGCGATGTGCCCTGGAACTGGATTCACAAAGAAATGTAACTTTCGGCAGCACGACCGAACTGGCAGATGCGATCGGTCGTGCGGCCGACCTGCGAGTTTACACAGAGTTCCTGCACAACGAACACATTGACGTCCGATCCTCCAGCGCCGAACGGATTCGCGAGGTCGCTGAATTCGGAGTGACATACCGGATCGACAAGACCTGGTCAGCCGGCATCATGCATCTGCGACAGCCGATCGAGTTGCCCGTGGGCTTCGGCCCGCGTTCGTCGATGTCGTTCTTTCTGTACAACCAGGACGGAACGCAGGCCATTGCGCGGCCGTACCTCGACGGAGCACCGGCAACCGCTTTGCCCGGACCGTCCCCGACAGATACTCCGGAAGACATGCCAAAGTACCACGTTTTCGACGGTTGGGATCAAGGCACGAATGCGCCGTCACACAACTTTATGTATGACTTCGACGTCTTTCGGTTCTGCGTCAACGATTCCTGGCGCGAGGTTTTGCATCACTCAGCGACGGGAGACGTGTTGTCGGGATCGCTCGCAGAACTGGTCGATGCGTTTTCCTCGGGATGTGCGATCAAACTGGGGATCGACAATCTCTGCCCGGATCTTTCCTCCAATGCGACGATCGCGCTGAACCACGAAGTGTTCGTCCAGGGAGGTTCGGCTTATTACTATACCGAACAGAAACTATTCATGATCGGATCGCACCCGTTGGTTCGCGTCAGCCCAAGCGTACCGATGCAATACGCGAGTCGCAACTGGGATTTCGGCTGGCTGATGGTTCGCAGCGACGGACATGTCGTTTATCGCCGTTGCGATCCTTATTCACTGAAATTCTCCGACCACGTCACTCAGAATGCCGTGCGTTGGTTCGTGCGATGATCTGCTGTGTCGGCAACGCCCCGTATTTCAAATCTCAAAT
>JAYSPO010001617.1:0-4674 GCA_043722015.1 Candidatus Kuenenia sp.
CCCCACCGATTCCGAGCTGCAGGAAGCGACTTCGGAACTCAGACTGTATGGATGGAAACGACAGCATCGACAAAGATTGAATGAATGGCTCAATTCACTGCCTCTATATAAGGCTCGCGGCATCGCGATCAATTTCCCTTCCGGGCGGACAACTCTTGCAAGCATTCACACCGCCCGACGCAGTTGGCTGAAGGAAGCCGAAGACAAGCTCAACGAACTCGCAGCTCAACCGGAACCGAAGACTTCTTCTGAACCCGTAGCGAATTTATCGTCGAGACCAGACGATGCGCACAGGCCTCGAATCGCCAGTCTTAGGGAAGAATTGCTAAGGCTCGACGGAGATGTCAATGCCGTTGCCAACGATGCCGATCTGGACGGCACAACACGCGAAGCACGAAAGCAGGCACTTCGAAAACTCGTGACAAAGATGTTCGATCTGCGAAAACTGCTTCAACTCGCGGAAGTTCAGCATATGCGAATCAAACTCGAGTTGATCGAGGCAAATATCTATGCACGTAGCGGGAGCATGACCCGCGAGGACATCATCGAGCATCGAGTCAATGAGATGCTCGATTCGAATGGAACGCTGACTGGACGGGGCGATGGAGACACGACAACACCAACAACGAATCCAGCAATGCCTGCAACAGGAACACAACTCGGTCTGCCTGGTCCGCCGCAACTTCCGGTCGGTGGTCCCGCCGGACTGGCGTCTCATCAGGTACGGAACAGCGATGCCGGAATTCAGTGGCCGCAACCCGCGGAGATCGTCAAGGATCTGCGAAGTAAAGAGAAAGCTGTGGAGGGTACCCTGCGCGTCAGGAAGATGCTACAAGAGCACGTCGAGCAATGGTCGAAGCCATTGGAACAACTGCAGTCCGAAGGAATTGCTGATCCAGAAATGACTGAGGCGCAGAGGCAGTCCAAGGTCGATACTACAAGCGAAACCGTCCGTCAGGCGCAATCCTCGCTCGACACCGGACATCGAGACTGGAACCGCGCCTGGTCGGCCTATCAATCGATAGCTTCGCCTTCTGAGGCTGGACGTGGAGGAAGCCAAACTGGCCCTTGAATCACTGCAGCAAAACCACGATCGACTGAAACGCATGGCTGAAAGTGGTGCCGCGCTCGTCAGCGAAGTCACTCAAGCCGCCTCCGACTTCGCCATCGCAAGAATCAAAGTCCAGCGCGCCGAAGAACTTCTGAAACTCTACGCAGACATCGAGACTCAGGAACCACAACTCAACCCCGATTCGCTCAAGAGCGAAAAGTAGGTCCCAATTGTAGGTCCTTTCTGCCGGAAAGGACTTCGCAGCCCTGCTGCGACCAGCGACCAATCGAGACGCAATGAAAGGCAACGCGGCGACGTGGAGCGGACATCCGCACCCGAGGCAGTTCGAGCCATGTGTTTTCCGTAGCTTGGACATTCATGTCCGAGTTTTTACCAATCGACGAGCCACTGGCAAATGACTCTCGATGCTGAAGAACTGCGTTCCGACCGAAGTTGCATGGTCATGCGACGGACATGAATGTCCATCCTACTACTCGCCTTGCGGCGAAAATTGTGTCGGTCAGGCAGGGATGACCTGGTACTCTGTCACTCTTGCTTCAATGGATCGGGTGGCCGGGGCTGGACTGAGCGGAGCGAAGGAAGCCCCGGGGTTTCGGGCTAGCGCCCTCCAACCCCGGCCACCCATCAATCCATGAACGACAGAGCACTTAACCTCGTGTCGATTCATCAGACCCGGAAAATTCCGGCTTCAGCACGCGGATGTCTATGCTGTCATCGGGTGTCGGCCGGAGCGACAGACGTAGCCCGTCTACTTCGATCTCCTGCACGCGATACGTCCGCTGTCCGTCTCGCGAACGGTTTGCCCCGGACAACGCGCCGCCGAACAACGGGAATCTCCCGGAGCCGCGTTGATCGTTCGCCGAATCGTCATCTTCTTCGTCCTGAGCGAGGACAACCCGAATCGCGGGCGTTGCCGGATACTGCAATGTCATCCGCAGTGTCTTTCCCAGATCCCCGTCCGTGCGGGAATTCAGCGACGGCGTGAAACTCACTTCCAGTCCATCTTCTACCGAGCGATGACCGGCGTACTGAAACGTACGGCTGCCATCCGAAATCGTAGTCTCGGCATCATTCAGCTTCCAGCCGCGAGCTGCGGCGACGGAAATCGCATTCATCCGACCGGAAGTTCGTGGGACGGCAGTCAGCGTCGATGCCAGATACGTGCTCGCCCGTTCCGGAAGATCTTCCTTCCCCAGGAGCTTCGCGCACAGCAGCAAACCTGGAATCGGAATCCGACGCACAATCTGCTCGTCGTCCAGCAACGACTTCAGCTTCACTTTGTCTGCCGAATGAAAATACAACGACACCAGCGCGACGGTGCTTTGTTCCGTTTCAAGCTGTTCGTCCATATTGCACAGAATCAGATCTTCCGCATCACGATACTCTTCATGCCGACCAAGCACCCAGGCACAGACGAGATTTGATTCCCAGTTTCGAGTCGAATAATCAAAGGCCCTGGCGGCAGTGCGAGGTGCCTCAGGATCATGCTGACTTTCCTGAATCAGCGCCAGATTCGCCATGCTGCTGGCGAGCATATCGTCCTGGCGAAAGTGGCCGCTGCCGATTTCCGTCAGACGTTGAAATGTCTTTGCCGCATCTTCCGTTTTTCCAAGCTGCTGCTGGGTCCGAGCGACGTAGTACCAGTACGGCGGATAACATTCCATGAAGCGTTCAATTCGAGCCAGCATCCGCAGACGCCGGTCGGGATCCTGCTCCTCCAGAGTATCGGACAACTGATCCAGGTCCTGGTCCCGCAGCAGCCAGCGGTCCGGGATTTCGTTTTTCCGACTGAGCTTCCAGAAGCTGTCCAGAAACGTCGATGATCTCGTCATCAGTGTCGTGAACTGAGTCTTCTCAACCTGCCAGATGTCCGCATCGCGTTTGATCTGTGTCGATCGGTAGTCCCACCAACTGTTCGCACCAGACTGGATTACGGACCCTAACTGTCCCGTCGCCGCTTGTGCGCCGATGACGAAAAAATCCGTGCCCATTTTTCGCTGTACGCCTCGGGTGAACTGCTCACCAATCACCACGCGTTCGCGATCACTGATTTCGACTTGCCCGATTTCGTCGAGGATGGATCGATACAGCGATATCACTTCCGGATCGTCGATCTGGTTCAGGTCCAGATTGTTCAGAATCCGCTGCTGCTCTTCCACCAGCACTTTCTTCGACGGCGCCCGGCGAATCCGATGCAGCGCCGCGCGGCAATAGTTGAGCGTCACGGCCGTGTTCCGGCGGCTGACTTCCGTCGCCGGTGTCACGGGGATATTCGCCACACTCAAGTTGGGACCCTGCGCAATCGCCGAAGAAATCGGAACGACGGCCAGCAGGATTGCAAAGCACAAATGAAAATGTTTCATGGTATTAGTCACTGATCATGAGATGTCTTTTGCGAACTGGCCGACGACGGTCTTCGTCGATTGGTCAAGACCCCTGACCAGGAACCAGGCTCTCGTTCGCAACACAACTTCCCAAACCAGCCACGTAGCTCATCCATGAACCGCGTAAGCCGAACATCCCCCATCATTTCGTCCGCCGCCGCTGAGACAACCCGTAATCCCGTTCATCCGAAACTTCGCACGACGAACGCAACGTTTGTGCACAACAGATAAACGGGGGAACATGCAGAATCTGCCGAAAGAATGGCCCTTAAACCTCTCATGATGCCCAGACTTCCGATTTGAGTTGGTTATCAACTTGTTTGATCACCCACCTTGTTTGACCTTTACCGTCACCGTGCTTGACCCTGGCCTCGTTTGACCCGAGCCAACGGCGAGGCGGATGGCGGGAGAAGCGAGCCTCGGCGACGGCTCGTGTCAAACGCATCGCTGAATTCCGTCGTGTTGTCTTCCTCTGGCAACGATTGCGAAAAACCGCTAGATAACAGCCTCATTTTCCAGCAATTCCGGCGCGATGACATGGAGGTCACCTGTGCGTAACTCATTTCTGTCCTTTTCACTCCCGCTTATTGGCCAGGAAGAGATCGACGAAGTCGTCGAGGCTCTGAAGTCCGGCTGGCTGACATCCGGGCCTCGGACGAAACAGTTTGAGCAGGATTTTCGCGACGCCGTTCAGGCCCCCGCTGCACTTGCGCTGAATTCCTGCACCGCCGGACTGCATGTCGCGTTGAAAGTGCTGAACATCGGCCCCGGCGACGAAGTCATTACGACTCCGATGACCTTCGCGGCCTCCGTCAACGTCATCGAACATGTCGGTGCGACGCCGGTGCTTGTCGATGTAGAACCGGACACGCTCAATCTCCAGCCGGACGCAGTCGAACGGGCCATCACTCAGAACACTAAAGCCATTATCGCCGTCCACTACGCTGGCCATCCGGTGGAACTCAACGCCCTGCGGGCGATTGCCGAACAGTATCATCTGCATCTGATCGAAGACGCGGCGCACGCTGTCGGTGCAAGTTTTGAAGGCCAGCCGATCGGGTCCGGATCAAACCTGACTGCCTTCAGCTTTTACGCGACGAAGAACCTGACCACCGGCGAAGGTGGCATGCTGACTGGTGCGGCTGATCTCCTGGACCACGCGCGTGTCGTCAGTCTGCACGGGATGAATCGCGAAGCATGGAGCCGCTATTCCGCTGG
>JAYSPO010001618.1:0-11906 GCA_043722015.1 Candidatus Kuenenia sp.
GACATGGTGTGCCTGCGCTGCCGCTTGTCACACCCTACAAACACCCAACGTCTGCAGAACAGAAAGCAGATGACAAGCGTGCTTCGAAGCGATAAACTGGCGGACATTCTGCGGAGGGGACCAGACCCTGAGAATTGTCCTAAGGCTCACTCATGCTGCAACATGCTGTTTCCAGACGAACAATGCTGGTGGCTTCGGCGACCGGGTTGGCAGCGTTGCCGGGTGTCGGACTGTCGCGTGCTGCCGCTGGAGAATCTGCGGTGTCTGGTGATGTGCGGGCCGGCACTGCGAAATCCACGATCCTTTTTTTCCTGTGCGGTGGAGCTTCGCATCTGGATACGTGGGACATGAAACCCCACGCTCCACTCGAATACCGCGGACCATTTTCACCGATCGCCACGTCCGCGCCGGGGGTGATTCTTTCCGAACACCTGCCCATGCTGGCTCAACAAGCACACCATCTGGCGGTCGTCAATTCGATCGGTGGCTCAGTCAACACAAATGATCATCACGCTGGCTACTATTACAATCTGACGGGGCATATTCCTGATCCGACGTTTTTGTCACTGGCCAACAATCGAACGCCCATGCCTGGCGACTGGCCATTTATCGGATCGGTGGTTGCGTCGCGGCGGGGAAGGAATGGAGATCTGCCGAACGCGATCACGCTGCCTCACAAGCCAAGCCAGGCACCCTACACACGCCCTGGTCAATTTGCCGCACGGATCGGCATTGAACACGATCCACTTTATCTGCAGGGAAGTCTGGAACAGCCTTTAAAGTTTTTGGCTCCGTCGCTGGAACTTTCTGCCGGTACTGATCTGAACCGAATTGACGCCCGCCGCGATCTGCTCAAATCGATCGACGCCGCGGGGTTCGAATTTGAATCGGCTCAGAAAGCGAGTCGTTGGAATCGACAACAGGAACGAGCCTTCTCTTTGCTGACGGCATCCAACACTGCCGCAGCATTTGATGTGTCTCAGGAACCCGCGGCCCTGCGCCATCGATATGGCGAAACTGTGAACGGGATGAGCCTGCTGTTGGCGCGTCGCCTGGTGGAAGCGGGTGTTCCCTTTATTACCGTTTTCTGGATGGATGACGACAAGCGGCTCGGAAAGAAATGCGCCAGCGGCGGAGGCTGGGACACACACGGCAACAATTTCCGTTGTCTGAAGGAAGACCTGTTGCCGGAATTTGATCGCGGCTTTTCGGCGTTGATCGAGGATCTGGCACAGAAACAGTTACTCGCACAGACGCTGGTGATGGTGACCAGCGAAATGGGCCGCACGCCAAAGATCGGCGACCCGCGATCCGGCGGAGTCAGCGGTGCCGGCCGGGACCACTGGACTCACTGCCTGACCGACCTGCTGGCCGGTGGCGGAATTCGAGGAGGCCAGACATTCGGCTCCAGCGACCGGTTGGGGGAATATCCGAAAGACAACCCCATCACGCCCGCCGACGTGGCTCACACGGTTTACCACGCGATGGGAATTCGCGACCTGCAGGCCACCGACGAACAAGGCCGCCCCTTCAACCTGCTGGATGCCGGGCAGCCCTTGTATTCGTTATTTTGAGTCGCACGAATACCAGATCAAACTCAACTGTGACTCCTGCGACTATTTGCCGGGAAATGAATCCATTCGCGGTTACGTGGCGAGCAGGCACAAACCTGGCATGTAAGCACTGATGCAGAAGTATTTTCGTTTAACGGCAAGCCGAAGGCGTCGGCGATCCAATAAAACACTCACGCCTTCGGCTTGCCGTTAAACGAGTTTTACCAAACAACTTGCACATCACTGCTTACTTCGTGGCCCGTCCATCGACCAACACTTTTCTTTGACAGACGCTGTGTCGCTCTTCGAACCGATCTCACGCCTCAAAGTCCGGCAATTCATCAGTTCTCATGCCACGGACCGAGTTTTTTTCATCGGCAAATGCAGCACAAAATCGATTCTTCTCAGGGCAACATCTACGATTAAGAGGAACGCCGCGATTGTCAACAGCCAAGGCCTCAACTGCGTTGGTCGGGTTGTCCATGCATTGGGACGATCGAAAACCTTCGCAGGTTCCGGATTGAACTGACCGCCCGAAACGCTCGCGATTTCCTGCAGCAGAGTCTCGTTAGTCGGCTGGATGCGGAGTTCATCGCTGTAGCCAACCATCAGGCCGCGCGACTGGCGATATAACACCTGCCCGTCTTTTTTCAGAGCAATCTCCATGTTGTATGCACCTGGCTGCAGTGTTGCGAAGTCTGCCGTATAGCGACCGGGGGCAGTTTGTTTCAGCAGTGATTTTTCACGTCGCAGCGACGGATTGATGATTGTCATTTCCACTTCGGAATTATTCAGAAACTGTCCAATCTCACTCACCGCATCAACGGAAATGGCAGTCCTTTTTCCTTCTCGCAACGTTGCCACCTGAATGCCTTTCGTGTCGCTCTTTCGCATTATCTGACGCACAACCTGAGTCCAGAACTTGCCGTAACCCGGCCATGTCAGCCATTCAGCTGACCAGCGACTCTTGGCATCGGAAGTGAACGCGGCGGTCATGCCCAGACCGTATCTCCACCAGGCGAGAAGCGGATCACCTTTTTCTGTCACGAGGATGACTTCACACGTCGGTTTGGGTCGTGTCATTACGTAACCCAGCAGAAACGGCGCGGATTCGAAATCGATCTCCGCGAGGGCTCGTGTAGCTCGTACGACCTGCGGGACGAAGGGCTGCTCATCAATGGCTGACTTGCTGGCGGTGACGGTCTCCCTGGCGAAAATCTGAGGAACCTGTGCCGGGTCTTCGGCGAGATAATATCGCCCCTTGCCAATACGGGCGATCGATTCCAGCAGTTCAGTATCCGTCGCGCCATCTCCGCCGACGGCAACCGTCGAGACTGTCATCTTTGCCGAGACCATCTGCTGAGCTAAGCCTTCGAAGTCGGCGGAATTGGAAATTCCGTCCGTCAGCATAATCACATGCTTCAGCTTGGCGGACGTGGAATTCAGAATCTCAAACGACATCTCCATCGCAGGGTACATGCTTGTCCCGCCGCCCGATTCAACTCGGGCAATTTCATCGCTGATCTTGCCCTTGTTGCTGGCGGATTGCATTTCGCTGATGACATACGTTTGATCGTCAAACGCCAGCACGGCGACCTGGTCGCGGTTGCCAAGCAGTTCGACGGCGGATCGAGCCGCCGTCTTGGCCATTTCCAGTTTGTCGCCGTCCATTGAGCCCGAGCGGTCGATGACCAGCACCATGCCGAGCGATGGTTTCTCTTTTTCCTTTTCGAAGTCGCTGCGAACAGGCAGGATTTCTTCGAGCGTGCTTTTGTAAAAACCTCCCAGACCAAACGACTGTTCGCCGCCAAGCATGATGAAGCCACCGCCGAGTTCCTGCACATACGTTCGCGCAATCTCCATCTGCTGCTGTGTCAACGCGGTGGCCGGTACGTTGGACAATATCAGCAGCTCATAATTCTGAAGTCCGGCGAGAGAATCGGGCATGCCTTGCGGTGGACGCACATCGACCTGAATGCCTTCGTCTTCAAGAGCGTAGGCGAGTTCCCGAATCAGGTCAGGATCACTTTCGATGATCAGAACTCGCGGCTTTCCCGCCGTGTAAACCAGTCCGGAGTCCGCGTTGTTATCCAGCAGCGTGTCCTGTTTCAGTCCAGACAACCGGACTTTGAATGCCGCCATGCGATCGCGATCGACTGATTGCTGGAAGCGAAATTTGTTCTCGCCCGTTTTCAATTGACGCGTCTCGCTGATCACTTTATGGTCGCCACGAAAAACTTCGACCAATCCTTCGTCGTCGTGATTTGACGAAATCGTCACATCGACAAAGAACGGTTCACCCTCGCGCACTTCGGCAGGAACGCTGACTTCGGAAACCTGAACTTCGGGCTCGGATCGCGTGGGCAGAGAAACCGTCGTAATGGGAACATGGCTTCTTGAGGCCGCAGCGACCGCGTTTCCGTCTGTCTGATTGCCGTCGGTCAGCACCACGATCTGCGGCACATAGCCCGGGGGCATATAACCGGCCGCCGCCTCAATCGCCGCTGCTAAATTCGTGCCATCTCGCCGCGCCGTGTCTTCAGGAGAGCCAGCAGGACCGGCGGTGTCGAAAGGAGTCAAATCCGGTTTCTGCTTTCCCAGCAGCGACGGGCGAGCACCAAATTCCACGGGTTGATCCTGCACATTTCCGATCGCCGATGCAAACGGAAGATACGCGACTCGATGTGATCCCTTCTTCTCAACCGCTTGCCTGAGAAATTCGGTCGCTGTCTTCTCGGCGTTCTCGCCAACGCTCAAACTCTGGTCAACGACGAACAGTACGAATTGTTCGTTCGTGCGATGCAGCCATGTCAGCCCGGCCAATGCAAGCACCAGCAGGAGTCCAACGACTGATCGAGTCAACAGCGAAGCGATCCGCTGCGGACGCGGAAAGTCGCTGAGACTTCGGACAAACCAGACGCCCAGTACAATCGCGATCGGGATGATCAGGATCAGCAGCGTTGGTCGAGTGAATTCGAATGGAAGCATGGTTGACTAAGGCAAAGAGAATAAAGGCTGGTGAAAAAAACAATCGCAATGAGGACCACAGAATACACGGAATACACGGAATACACGGAAAAATCGCATTAAAGACGGTTGTCTTTTGCTTCTTCTGCTTCTGTGTTTCCTTCCGTGTATTCTGTGTATTCCGTGGTTAGAAATTGCGATTCAAGGCGTTAAGAAATACATCTCCTTTGATACAGAAACCATTCCACTGACGTCAGCACGCATGCCAGTAAGATCAGATAAAACCAAAGCGGCTTGCTGAACCAGCCTGCCATGATTGTTTTCGATTGAGGCGAATCGAGCAGTTCTTTCAACGGACGCAGATCCGTTTCGCGTTCGCTTGCCAGATTCACGGCGACTTCTGCCAGCGAATCCATTTCCTGTCCTTCGGATTTCTGGGCAGTTGTTGGCCCGGTCGCAGTCAACTTCCAGAGTCCGACTTCATTCAATGGCCCGACAGTGACCAAAGCCGAATCGGATTCACTGTCGGATGGTGTCGAAACAACAACGCGGGATGTCTTCTGCGCCGGGGATTGCAACGAGGCATGCGCTGCTGTGGTTGTGACCGCCAGAGTGGCCACCTCGCCTGTCGGCATGGAAGCCTGGAACTCACCGGTTGTTCCGGAGAACCAGCCGAGCGAATTGGCAACCAGGATCGGGAATGCTGTGCGAAACGCCAGATCGCTACTGTCCAGATTGACGCTGAGTGCCAGGCATTTGCCATTGGGGCGTTTGACTTCAGCGTAGATGATGTCGCCAGACAAAGTCCTGGCCAACGCATGCGGCGGAGTCTTAAACTGCAGTTGCCGGGCCTGCGGAACCAGCACATTGTCGAGCCGGATATGAGTCATCAAAGGCGATGCTTTGTCCTGCTCCGTGACGATTGGGTTTTCCAGTACTTCGCCCTGATCCCATTGATCGCAACTGCCAATGGAATCGATCGCAAAGACGTTGCCGGACGGCAGTGTGGCGGGCAGCGGACCATGCAGAATTATGATCGAATCCGCAGGCCATTGTTCCGGAAGATCTTTCCGTAGGGTTACTTCCACAAGTGGGTTCGCTTCAAACACTTTCTGCAAAAACAGATTACCGGGAGAAACCACAAGCACCCTTTGCGTCTTTCTGGCTGACACCAGCGCCCAGGCAGAATTGTCGGTTGACAGAAGATCCAGCCCACCAGAGTTGGTCGCGCTGGCGGCCTTAGTGTTTTCCGCTGCGGAGACGACTTTCTCGTCGCTCGTTCCTGCGACGATTCGAGTCAACACCGCCTGCAACGGGCCGCCATCGAGTGACGTCTTTTCGATCGAGCGACTCCAGAGTTCTTCCGGCTTCAGCTGAAGCGGAATCACATCCACAGGGATGTCGTTCAAAGTCAATTCCAGACGGCAGGCCACGGGCGACGCGGAGGCATTTTTCACGGACGCCAGAATCTCGTAGCCCAGCGGGTCGATCAGACTTCGTCGAACCTGCAGTCGCGTGATTCCCACGTTGGCTGCTTCGGTTGCGAACAGGCGATACTCCACGGGAGACGGTTCGTTTGCCTTTTCCACGGTCTGTTCCTGCGGCGTTTCCTGATTCTTTGATTCCTCACCGACGACAGCTGCGGCAGCTGTGGGATCAGGCGGCAGATTTTTCTTGTCGCTGTCGGACAGATCTACCTCTTCGACACAGCCATCGGTCATCACGAGGACCTGCCCATGAGGATGCTCGCCGATCAAACGATGTCCCAGTTCAATCGCCGTGTGCAACGAAGTGGGACTATCTGAGAATTCAATCCCCATAATGGCGTCACGCAGGGTGGGAGCGTGGCTGGTCATTCCAACGACCGCTTCCGGAGTGCTGCCGGCCAGAACGATTGCCACTTCATCTCGAAACCGCAGGCCGTCGATGAGTTCGATCGCACCGTTTTTTGCGGCATCGAGCCTCGTTGGTTTCACATCTGTCGCTCGCATGCTGGCGGAATTATCCATGACGATCACCAGTCGGCGAGCCTGCAGTAACTGCCATGAAAAGTAAGGGTCAGCAATGGCAAGCACGATGAGCATCAACAACAACAACTGCAACAGCAGCGACATCAGGTGGCGAAAGTGCTGCCAGATGGAACGAGGAGGCTTCTCTTCGTAAATCTGCTTCCAGAACAGATTGGTCGATACAGGCACTCGCCGCAGCCTGACTCTCAGGATGTACAACGCAATGATCGGCAGCGCGAGGGCGGCCAGAGTCAGGGCGATGGGGAGTGCGAAGGACATGTCTTGAGTTTATGGAAAAGAAGTTCGCCGTAATTCCACGAACGGAAAAAATAAAAAAATCCCGCCGACGGAGCGGCCGGTGTACTGTAGTTACCGGCCGACACCGGATTCTCTCATCATCCTCATAATCAAATCATCAAATCGAATCACCGACGGTGATTGGGTACAGCCCAGCGCATACGTGCGGCAGTAATCTCGCACGGCGGTCTGGTGGTCAGAAAACAGCTGCCTGTACAACTTCAGGTTTCGCTCCGTCACGGTCACCTTCCGAACCGATTCCGTTTCGATATCGACCAGTTCGGCGTCACCGAGCAGCGCTGGATTCGCTTCCCGGGGGTCATGTAACTGAATCACATGGGCGTCAAAGCGGCGATAACGAAGCTGATCGAGTCCTCGCTGGAAGCCGTGTTCGTCGAACAGATCACTGACTACGATGGCCAGGCCTGTGCGGACACCTCGATGGAGCAATCCCTGGACGGCTTTTTCAAGATTCGTATCTTCGCCCGAGGTTGGCAGCTCTTCTAAAAATTTCATGATCGGCAGAATGCGAGCTTTCCCGCGTGTCACGGGCAGTTCCGCGACAACTCCGTTCGCATAGGCAATGATGGCGATGCGATCCAGATCAGCGAGCGCGATGTAAGCGAGAGCGGCGACCAGATGTCGCGCGAGATCGAACTTGGGCGGATCCCCAAAGGCCATGCTGCGGGAACAGTCGATCATCAGATAAACGTGCAAGTCCTGCTCTTCCTGGAACCGCTTGAGCAACAGGTCTCCGTGACGAGCGTAGATGTTCCAGTCAAGATACCGCAGGTCGTCGCCGGTGGTGTATTCACGGTGGTCGGAAAATTCGATTCCCGATCCCATCTGCATCGTACGCCTCTGAGCCAGCAGCTGACCACGGAACACGCGTTTCGAAATAATCGAAAGGTATTCAAGGCGCGTCAGAAAGTCGGACGGGAAGAGCATGGGCGAATCGCAGGTTTTACCACGGAATACACTGAATACACGGAAGAATCGCAGGAAGCAAAGAAGAAGTAAGGAGGACAAATAGGGGGGAGGATGTTTTAGCGGGCGATGCGTTCGATTTGGACTCCGCGACTTTGTCCGAAGTTGATGACGAATCCGAGTCGATGTCCGGTGGCTTTTAAGTAGTTTTGCAATTGGGCTCGATGTTCGTCGACGAGTTGAGAGACTGCCTTTAACTCCAATACGATCTTGTCATAGCACATGAGGTCGGGTTCAAACGTAGATTTCAACTTTCGGTTTTTGTAAGCGAGCTGCAGTTTCGGCTTTGCGATGAATGGGATCTCAGAAAGCTCCAGTTCAATCTCAAGACACTCCTGATAAACCGACTCCAGAAAACCAAAACCCTTTTCTTTGTAGACCTCGAAACAAGCACCTCGGATTGCATACGACTCGGCTTCGTAAATTAACTCAGGCATGGCGGGTGACCTCAAGGAAGTTGAATTGGATTTTTTACCACAGAATACACTGAATACACGGAAGAATCGCAGGAAGGCAACGAACGCAATCAGAACTCGATCAATGGTTTTTTACCACGGAATACACTGAATACACGGAAGAATTGCAGGAAGGTAATGCGATCAGAACTCGATAAAGTTGTCGCTGTACGCCTGAAAAAAGAAAACGGTCAATGGCCAACCCCATTCAACCCAACTCATCTCCGTCCCTGCCTCTTTCTGCGATTCCTTTCCGTGTATTCCGTGTATTCTGTGGTAGAACCTGCGATTCTCTCACGCAGCAGCCAAGGCGTCTTCTTTGACGTCGTTCAGCATTTTCTGGATCACGTCATCGGCACTGATGCCTTCGGCCTGGCCTTCGAAGTTGAGGATCATGCGGTGTCTGAGCACCGGCAGCGCCATCGTCTTCAGATCAGCGCGGGCCACATGGTAGCGGTTGTCGAGGATCGCTCGGATCTTTGCTCCCAGAATCAGGGCCTGCAGACCGCGAGGGCTCGCCCCATAGCGGACGTACTTCCTGGCTGCAGCCGACGCCAGTTCGTGCTCGGGATGAGTCGCCACGACCAAAGCAATCCCGTAGCGTCGCACGTCGTTGGCAATCGGAATCATTCGAGACAGATGAGCCATCTGCATGATTCGTTCACCTGTGAGGACCGCTTCGGCTTTGGTTTTCAGGTTTTCTGTCGTTCGGTCAAGGATAGTTTCCAGGTCTGTCACCGTGGGATATTTCACCAGCAGCTTCACGAAGAATCGATCTAGCTGGGCTTCAGGCAGAGGATAAGTGCCTTCCATTTCCAGCGGGTTCTGCGTCGCCATAACGAAGAATGGTTCCGTCAGGCGGTGCGTCACGCCAGCGACCGTCACCGAATGTTCCTGCATGGATTCCAGCAGAGCAGACTGAGTTTTCGGAGTCGCTCGGTTAATTTCGTCTGCCAGCAAAACGTTGGCGAAAAGCGGGCCCTTTTGAAACTCAAATACTTTTCGGCCATCGCCGGATTCGGCAATCACCTGAGTGCCGATCAGGTCCGCAGGCATCAGGTCGGGAGTGAATTGAATTCGCCGAAAATCCAGGTGCAGAGCATCCGCCAGAGTTCGCACTGTCAGCGTCTTGCCGAGTCCCGGCACGCCCTCAAGCAAAACATGGCCACCGGCGATCAGCGCGATCAGCGTGTCATCCAGAATTTCGTACTGTCCAACAATGACCTTGGAGATCTCGGATCTCAGCCGATGAAAGTCTTTTCGAAAATCATCAAGTTGCTGTTTCAGCTGGTCGTCAACGTTCATTGAGTGAGAGCCCTGTTGAGACGTTTTGTCTGTTCTGCATTCATGTAACGGGCGAGAACAAAGAAGGGCACACGCCTCTGAGCCCCATCGAATCCATCAGGCCGTTTTCTAGCAATCGTGGCATAGATTTGGTAGCTACACCGCTCGCCTGATTCTATGAGACAGCATCTTTTCAGGGCACTTACGTACCCCGCTCGCCGGTGAAATTGCTTAAATCCACGCCATTGGGCACGAGGCCGCTGGGGTCGAAAGTCAAACAGTCGAGGTAAAATGATGACAAGTCAATCTGCTCAGGAGCCCACTCAGTCCGATATGGCTGCCTCATCAGCCGCCTGTATCAATTCAGAAATCTAACTCTGTCCTTGATCAGGATTACGGCAATGCGGCAGGGGCCGCAGTCGGCGGCGGGGCGTCGAGATACATGCGCTGCCACAGTTCCAGGCACAGCAGGTTCCAGAGGCGATACGCATGATCAAATTGGCTCGACGTGTGTTCGTCGATCAATTGCCGCACAGCACCTGCATTCAACAAACCGCGTTGCAGGCAGCGGGGCGACAGCAGGATATCGTGCAACAGTGGTTTGAGTTCGGCTCGAAACCAATGATCAATCGGGACGCCGAAGCCCATTTTCTTGCGAGTCTGGATGTCTTTGGGAATCAACCGGCTGAATGTTTCGCTCAGCACTTTCTTGGACTGCTTCAGCGTTTGCTTGACTTCAATCGGCATGCGTGCGGCAAGTTCGATGACATGATGGTCGAGCATCGGGCAGCGGCATTCCAGCGATGCGGCCATGCTCGCGATGTCCACTTTGGTAAGGATGTCGCACGGCAGATACGTTTGCAGATCGGTCGCCGTTGTGCGCGTCACAAAGTCGCGTTTCGGATATCGCTGGTAGGCGTCAAGAATGCACGCTGCCGGATCTTCATGCTTTGCCAGTGCCCACAGTTCCGGTGTCACAAGCCATTCCAGACGCGACGAATTGAAGATTGTGATCCAGTTCAGGTAACGTCGTTCCGGATCCTGTGCCAGGGATTCCAGAAGCCGTTTCAGACGTCGGCGGAAGGATCGATGTTCCACCGACGTCGGCAATCGCGAAATCACGGATGATGCAAAGCGGCGTGCCCACTGTGGCACAAAATCCGTCATGCCGGTGAGCTTGACAGCTCGGTAACGTTCGTAGCCGCAGAACAGTTCATCGCCTGCGTCACCGGTCAGCGCAACTGAAACGTGCTCACGGGTCATGCGGGCCAGATACATCGTCGGGATCGCGGAGCTGTCTCCGAACGGTTCGTCGTAGTGCCAGATCAGTTTTGGTAGAATCGAAAGTGCGTCGGGAGTGACAACGGCTTCGTGATGTTCAGTCCCGAGATGCTGCGATGCCTGTCGGGCGAATGCACGTTCATCGAAGGCCGCAATCGGGAAGCCGATGGAAAATGTCTGCACCGGTCGATTCAGTTGTGTCTGCATCAGGCCGCAGATCACGGTCGAATCAATCCCGCCCGACAGGAACGCGCCCAACGGGACATCGCTTCGCAGACGCAAACGAACGGCTTCGGACAGAGTCGCGTCCAGTTCCTCACGCCAGTCGTCCACGGTCGCGCGACTCAGATCCGGCTGGTCGTACGGAGCTGACCAGTAAGTCTCCAGTGACAGGTTGCCGTTTTCGAGGACTCCAATCGTCGCTGGTGGCAGTTTCTGAAATCCTTCCAGAATACAGTGCGGATGCGGAACATATTGCAACGTCAGGAACTGCAGCACGGCCTGACGATTGAGCGTTCGCGGGACGTCCGGAATCTGCAGCAGTGCTTTGAGTTCACTGGCAAATGCCAGCCGACCATCTTCCATGCGGTAGTAGAACGGCTTCTTGCCAGCTCGATCACGCGCGATCACCAGCCGTTGTCGGTTGGCGTCCCAGATCGCGAGGGCAAACATGCCACGCAGATGTTTGACAAAATTCAGTCCATGTTGTTCATAGAGATGGACAATGACTTCAGTGTCACCGTCGGTGCGGAACTGGTGACCGGCATTGATCAGCTCCCTTCTGAGCTCAACATAATTGTAGATTTCACCGTTAAACGTAATCTGCACGGTGTTGTCTTCGTTGCCCAACGGCTGTGCGCTGCCGGTGACGTCGATGATACTCAAGCGCCGATGCCCAAGTGCTACTCCCGACACACTCGTCGGCGCTGAGGTGTTTGTCACGGTGGCGTTGCGTGCAGCACCTGCTGTCGGCCAGAAATAGTGTCCGTCCGCGTCCGGGCCGCGATGACGAAGGCTATCGGTCATCCGCTGCAGCGTCTGTGCAGAGATTTCACGGGAAGGCTTCCACCAAA
>JAYSPO010001619.1:0-3814 GCA_043722015.1 Candidatus Kuenenia sp.
ATTAACACCGCAAACCCGTGAGCAGTTGCAGTTACAATCGAAGCATTCCAATTTTGTAGTAGTCTAAATCCAAAAAAGGAGCAAAAACTGCAAAGGCCTCCTCAGAGAAACAAAAAGTACCGCTCTCCGATGCGTAAATCGAGTACTTTTCGAACAGACTAAGTGAGACTGAAAACTTTGGAAGTGAAATACATGGATAATGGTAAGTCCCGAAGCCAATCTCCAGCTTTCTTACATCGTCAGGCCTTGGATTCAAGTGATTAAGCACGGCTGTGAGAACGTAGAAATATTCGCCAACGGACTCGCGAAACTCTTGTACGTCTGGCATTTGCTCCATCTTCTCGCGCATTTCCTGTTCTGTCATAAAGTCATTAAGGTCACATTGACCCAATGGCGGAAGCGGCATCTCAACCAGCCGCTCAAACACTACGGGCTGAAACTCAACACCAACCAATTGTTCACATCGAGCTTTCACTGCCGCAGAAACAATCAAAATGGCAACGTATGGTGAAAACACTGGCGGTACAAACGTACCACTCCGAAAAATGTGAATTCGCTCCCTGTTGACGTTTGTCAGAGCTGGGTTCCGCCATTCTGGATTTTGCCCTTCACCCAAAAATAAATGTGACCCGTGAAATATACACCGGTGAGTTTCAGTCACGCGCTTGCTGAGAACGGCGGAAAAATTTCCCACTGTCGTGACAAAATAGATAGCTCTCATGGCTGTGCGGCCTCACTTGTCTCATCGCTCACGTCGGCATCTTTGCGTTCCCGCGGCGGCGCGGGGCCCATGTACTGATAAAACTGACATTCCAGCCTGCCATTGTAGAGTTTTCTGCGGCGTGGAGCGCGGCGTCCGAAATGTTTTTCGAACCAGGTGTTCGAGGTGATGACATAGAAACTCCACGTTGGCAGCGATTCGCAGACGCGGCCGAGTTCCCGATAGACAGCTTCCACTTCTTCCGGCTGGCCCATGCGTTCTCCGTAGGGCGGGTTGCAGACGACCACACCGTACTCGCGGCTGGATTTGAATTCACTGATTTCCTGAACGCGAAACTGGATATCTCCACCAACGCCGGCTTCAGCAGCGCTCTTTTCAGAAAGCCGGATGGCGGCCGGATCGTGATCGAATCCCTGGATCGGTTCGCTCATCCGGGGCTGTCGCAGATCTTTGGCTTCGGTGCGGACATCCTTCCACATTTTTCGATCCATCCATGGCCAGTCCTCCGCGATGAATGAACGGCCGGAACCAGGAGCAATGTTTCGACCAATCAAAGCTGCTTCGATCGGAAGCGTCCCACTTCCACAAAACGGATCAACAAACTGTCGGTCACGATTCCAGTAACTCAACTGCAGCAAGCCGGCCGCCATTGTTTCACGCAGTGGTGCCGGACCGGCGAATTCGCGATAGCCGCGTTTGTGAAGTCCGTCGCCCGACGTATCAATCGTCAGCGTCGCGACGTCCCTCAGCAATGACACTTCGATGGCAAACTCCGCTCCGGTTTCATCAAAACGAAAGCGGTTATATTTCTTCTTCAGACTTTCGACGATGGCTTTCTTGACACATCCCTGCACGGCAGGCACGGCGTGGAGTCTTGACTGCACGCTCCGACCTGCGACCGGAAACGTCGCAGCGACCGGCAGTAGATCACTCCAGGGAAGATCAACCGTCTTATCGAAGAGGGCTCCGAAATCCGGCGCATGAAACTCGCCGACTTTGATCAACAGCCTGTCAGCCGAACGCAACCACATGTTGCAACGCGCGATATCCCGTTCATCCCCGGCGAAATGGACTTTGCCATCCAATGTCCGCATGTCGGTGTAACCCAGCCGTTCGAGTTCCCTCGTGACGACGGATTCCAGCCCGAAAGTCGTGGTGGCAATCAATTCAAAGCGCGGCATTTGATAAAATCGTCAGTTGAAAAAGGTGGATTCTAAGAGACTGTCCTGATACTCCAGAACTGTGGTTGATTTAGTGATTCAGGTAGGGTGTGTGAATCGCAGCGGAACACACCAGTTTCCTACGCTTTCCCAAAATGGTGCGTTGCGCTCCGCTTCACGCACCCTACGATTAAATCAACAGGCGGCTAGTGCTTTGTCAAATCTTAATCTTCGGGTGGCCGGGGTTGGAGGGCGATAGCCCGAAACCCCGAGGCTTCCTTGGCTCCGCTCAGTCCAGCCCCGGCCACCCAACCCGCAATCCTTGATTTGACAAAGCACTAGCGTCCTGCCGCTCACAAGAACAGCGGTAAACAGACAGTCTCCGGGTGACAGATTGGACGAATGCGGGGACGCAGAGTCAATCCATGTCAGTTGCCGATACGCAGATTGCTGAGATTGGGGCAATTGTTCGTCAGATTCGCCGTCGAATTGTCGGAGAGAGCCAGGATTCGGCGAGCCGAATGCTTGCCAGCGTGGATTGAATCCGTGTGATGTGAGAGATCGCATCAGGTACGCTGCGTCGGATGGTGAAGTCTGCGGAATTCAGCTTTTGCTCCAGAATTTGCAGCGAAAACAGCATGGTGCCGCGGAATGATTGGAGCGCATCGTCGGCAATGTCAGTCCTGAGCAGCAGAGTTTGAGTGTCGGTGCGTTCCCGTTTGAGCATCGCCAATGTGGTGTGCTGACTCCGATACAGCAGACCATCGACGAATGCGCGGCGCAGGCGGCCCTCAGGGTCAAACTGGTACACCGGGTCCTGACCGATGAAAATGCTCATGGCAGAATTGGAACGAAATCCGATCGTAATCAGCGATTCAAAACCGTTGACAGACAGTTCAACTCGATGCGGCAGCGCGACGGCTTCCCGCATCAGGTCTTCGCGATCGTCTTCATGTTGCGCCATAATTGTTTTATACTCCCTGCGGTCATCAGTGAGACAATTGGCGAGCGGCATGCGTCAGCTTGCCGGTACAAAAACGAGGTACCGGAGGGCTCACGCCGCTCCGCTCGCCGGACTCAATTCCGACCGCGCGAAGTATACCCTCCCCTTTTGCGCAGCATCAATGATTCTGCAGCTCACTGTGCTCCCCCTGACGGGAAATCCTATGTCCGAAGAAATCACGGCCTTCCACGAAGCAGGGCACGTTTATGCGGCGATCTACGTCGGGGCGAAGGTGCAGTCGGTCACCATTGATCCGGACAACGATGACGGGCCACAGCGGTTTGGAGATACCGTGGTGATCTGGGATCGTCGCCGTTTTTCTGAGCAGGACCTGATGGAAAAAGGGGCATGGGTCGCGTTGGCTGGTCCGGTGGCCGAGATGATTCACTTGCAGAAACCTTTTCACCCGGCAGCAATTGCCGAATGGCGGCAGGACTGGCAAACAGCATTCGAATGCCTTACCGGCATCAGCAATCTGCAGTTGCGTTTTGCCCGGCTGGAACAGATCACGATTGAGCTTTATCAGGCATTCTCGCAGGATCGTCATTGGGCGGCGATCGGTGCCGTGGCGGATAATCTGCTGGCACATGAGACGTTGGACCAGGAAATGCTGGAGGAAATCGTCGAGCCGTGGATGATGGACTCCTGATTGAAGCGATGAGCGGGGCGGCATGGACCAACCTGCAGCTCGACAGAATTCATTCTCCGGGCACAACTGTCCAGGATTTGGCAAAGTTGTAGTGTTGCGGTGGCCGAACCCAATAGATGGTGGCTCACAAATCAGCACCAAACGACAGAAAAACGATAGGAATGCGTTTGCCTTAAACTTCAAAAATGTGGTTCTTCTCGGAATTTAGTGGGTGTATTCGAGTGGGTACGAAAGTTGATTTCCTGATAATCCGCGATGCAAATCAAGGAGCCTGCGAATCG
>JAYSPO010001620.1:0-4097 GCA_043722015.1 Candidatus Kuenenia sp.
GGCCCAGACACAGCCCCGAAGACACGGATTTATTGGTGGACGGGTTCTAACAGTCCGCTAGCGCGTTCCGGCTGATTTGGCGATCGCCTCATTCCTCACCGCGTGAAGAATACAACTCGCGAGGTTGGACTGAGGTTGCGTTCGGCGAGCGCGGGACGTGAGTCTCCTGATTTTTGCAGTGTCCACACGGTCAATCAGGGGATTGACATCCCCCGCTCGCCAAAGAATCCATCTATTCTGACCGCTCGAATTACAGCCCTGTCAGTCCGAGGACTCACGATGTCGCATGCAGCAAGACAACTCACTCATGCATACAAGCGCTGTTAATAGACGGTGCAAAAACACTGAATCCGAAAGTCGGCAGTTGCTTTCACGGTGAAATCCGGCAAAATGGCAGACCAAACCGGGTGGGGGCGCGCTCAAGTGCATCGTTCCACGACGAGATTTTTCTGCTGGAGTCGGACCAACGTGTTTATCCTGTCTCATTCCAATAACGATCATCGGCTCGGCGTCCGGATTGCCCTGCTCGTTTGCGGAATTGTCGCCATCGACAGTTTGACCGTCGCAGCGCACGGGCAGGAAGCTGATGTGGCAGTTGTAGCGGATGAAGCCACTCCGGGAATCCAGCCGGTGACCATCACGCTTCCGGATGGAGGTACAACACAAATCACACCTCCAGCCGGAGCGACACCGCCGGAGACACCGCCTGGAACTCCGCCTGCGACAGGTGAATCCGCGACTCCACCGGCGACTCCACCCGCCGCTCAAAACACCGTGAAGCGACCGACTGCCGAAAAATATGTGCCGCAGAAGATCGACACCGAAATTCGTAAGAATCCAGACGGTCTGGTGGCGTTCAACATCGTCGGCCAGCCGTGGGAGGCTGTCCTGCAATGGCTGTCGGATGCTTCAGCCTTGTCGCTCGACTGGCAGGAACTGCCTGGCGATTCGCTGAACCTCATCACCACGCACGAATACACGATGGAGCAGGCACGCGATCTGATCAACCGCCACTTGCTGATGCGCGGCTTTACGATGATTGTGAACGGTGAAGTCATGTCGATCGTGCGCACCAAAGACCTGAATCCCGCAATGGTCGTGCGCGTGACTCCGCAGGAACTGGAAACTCTGGCTGATCATACGATCTGCAAAGTGTCGTTTAATCTGGATTGGCTGGTGGCAGATGAAGCTGTTGAAGAATTGAAGCCGATGCTGAGCTCCGCCGGGCAGATTCATAAGCTCAGCAAGACGAATCGCCTGGAAATTCTGGACACCGCTGTCAGCCTGCGACACATCTGGGACTTGCTGCAGGATGAGCAATCCGAAACCGGCGATGACCAGCTGGTACGCACGTTTATCCTGAAGCATCGCCGGGCGGAAGATGTGATCCGGCTCCTGCGCGAACTGCTCAAACTGCAGCCACCGACGGGGGAGCAACCGCAAAATCCCGGTAATATGGACCCGAATATGGTCATGCAGATGATGCAGCAAATGCAACAGGCCATGCAGCAACAGGCGGCCGTTCAACCGGCTGCTGGCGGAGCCAAAGCCCCAAAAGAAACGCGGCTGGTGCTCAATCAGCGGGAAAACATGATACTGGCGCAGGCGGCCCCTGATCAGATGGCCGTCATTGAACTCGCAGTCAAGGAGATCGATGTGCCGCGTAATGGCGAAACGGGCTTGTTGCAAAATATCAATCGCATGAAGATCTATCGTCTGGAATCCATTGATCCGCAGACGCTTGTCGATCTGCTGCAACAACTGGGTGACCTTGATCCGGGCACAGTGCTGAAAGTTGACAAGAACAAAAAATCCATCATGGCCTGGGCCACACTGGCTGACCACCTGACCATCACAACTCTGGTTGAAAAGATGGACCAGTCTTCGCGGCAGTTTGAAGTCATTACGCTGAAGCGTCTGGATGCTGAATACGTGGCTGGCACGATTCGCATGTTGATGGATGCTGAACCAAAGGAGGAATCCCAGAACTCAAATCGACAATTCTACGGTTTTTATGATTTCAATCAGAATCAGCAACCGGAACAAAAGGAACGCAGTTTCCGTATCGAGGCCGATATCGAAAACAATCGCCTGCTGGTCAATGCCAACGTGCTCGAAATGGAAGAGATTCGGACACTGCTGATCAAACTGGGGGAACTGCCGGACCCGAACGCTGCGGACGACGGTGTTCGTGTGTTCGAAATCAATCCTGATGAAGATCTCCAGGAACTGCAGCAACGTCTGCAGCAATATTGGCGAAGAGGCAATCCGCTGGAGTTTGATCTGCCGAAACAACTGCCGAAATTCGACAATGAAACAGAGGCACCGGAACAGAATCCTCTCAAGAAGAAGCCTGCCGCGCCGGAAGACGTGACAAAACATTCCCCGGAATCGTCTCGAGTCTCAATCTGGAAAGACGGTCGCAGGCAACCTGCCGGAGTGACGCGAACGACAGTCAAGCCAGCATACGTTTCTGCGTTTGACGAGATGCTCCGCGATGCAAATCCTTCAGCGTCGCTCGCGATTTCATCGCTGCCGCGATCCAACACAGCGATCCTCACGAACCATGAAATCGATGAGGCAGAAGATTCTGACAGCGAAGTCTCAACAGAACAAGGCCCACCTGAAACGCCGGAAGAAGCCGGTGACGCTGGCCATGCATCGCAGGAAGCACAGGCCGAATCCCAACCTGTGATCGACAGAAAACTTATTGATCGCCTGCGTCGTCAGTTACAGAACACACCGCCGCCTGCAGGCGATTCTGATGACAAACTGCCGACGGATTCTGCCGCAGAATTACCGCCTGCGCCGCGGAAAGATTCAGACTCGGCTGACGCATTGCAATCTCCTGATCCGCGTCAATCCCCGATCAAGTTCTCAGTCACGCCGGATGGCAAGCTGATTGCCAGTAGTCGCGATATCATGGCGCTCGCAGAACTGGAAGCCCTGATGACGCAAGTGGCGGCACCCCGTCGCAGCTACAAACTTTACCGCCTGAAGTATGCAACGCCGTCGTGGGTCACGCTCAATCTGAAAGACTTTTTTAAGCCGGAAGAACAAACAAAGAGCGGTTTCGAATACAATCCCTATTATGGCATGATGCCTTCGCAGAAGAAGACGAAGGGAAACCACAGCCTGTCGAAACGACGCCAGCCGCAGTTTATTTCCGATAATTTTACCAGCACCATTCTGGTCCGCGATGCTGACGCCAAACAATTGCAGACGATTGAAGATCTGATCGGCATCTACGATGTCCAGGAGCCGTCCGATTCCGGTTCCATGCGGGTGACGACAATTTTTCGACTGAAGCACGCAAAAGCAGCATTGGTTGCCGCCGCCGTCAAAGATGTCTTTCGCGATCTGCTCAGTTCGAACGACAAGGCTCTGGAAGCCGACGACAAAGGACCACGGCAATCAGGGGGCGGCGGCCTGGTGACATTCCTGCCGCCGGGCCCCACAAAGGAAGGGAGCGATGGAGAAGAAGAACCGATTCGGTTCAAGGGGTTGCTGTCGATGGGGATTGATGATTCGTCGAATACATTGATCGTATCTTCTTCCGGATCACTGATGGACACCATCGGCGAGATGATTGAATCGCTGGATGAGGCCGCGAATTCGTCCTCCGTCGTACAAGTGCTGCATGTGGATGAGACCGTTGACCTGGGTCTGATTCAGGAGCGCTTGCGTGAACTGATGAAAGTCGAACCTGCTGTGCAACAGCCCGGCCAACAACCCGGGCAGCCAGGTCAACAACCCGTCGTGTCGCCTGGCGCGATTCCGGCAGAGACGGTTGCCGAATGAACTGATACCGCGCCAAGTTGAGGTTGATGAATTTGTTTAACCGCCTGGGCAACGCCCCGTATTTCAAATTTCCTGACTCTACTGGATTCTATGTGCTGACTGTTTGAACCACGAATGAACACGAATCAATCCAACGCGGGCTTCGCCCGCAACCCATGGTTGAAGACGAAACTCAGGAAGATTTGCGACGGGAAAATAATAATTGGTTCTTCTCGGAATTTAGTGGGTGTATTCGAGTGGGTATGAAAGTTGATTTCCTGATAATCCGCGATGCAAATCAAGGAGCCTGCGAATCG
>JAYSPO010001621.1:0-5607 GCA_043722015.1 Candidatus Kuenenia sp.
CTGAATATAAGGGCCACTGGTCATTCATTCGGCCTGAACGAGCAGCCTTGCCGACGGTCAGCGACGAAGCCTGGTGCCGAAATCCCATCGATCGCTTTGTCATGGAGAAACTCGACACGACTGGTTTGAAACCATCGGCGGAAGCCGACCGAGTCACCCTCATTCGTCGCGCCACGCTGGACCTCACCGGGCTGCCACCGACGCCGGACGAAGTTCAGTCGTTTCTCGCGGATGCTGATCCGAATGCTTACGAGAAAGTCGTTGATCGATTGCTCACATCCTCGCGCTTTGGCGAACAGATGACGCGGTACTGGCTGGACCTGGTACGTTACGGCGATTCGCACGGCCTGCATCTTGACAACGAACGGGCTCTCTGGAAGTATCGCGAATGGGTCATCAACGCATTCAATGCCGATAAGCCATTCGATCAGTTTACGGTCGAACAACTTGCCGGTGATCTGCTGCCTGATTCCACGATCGACCAGAAGATTGCAACCGGATTCAATCGCTGCAATGTCTCGACCAGCGAAGGTGGTTCGATCAACGAAGAGGTCCTCGTTCGCTATGCTGTCGATCGCACGGAAACCATGTCCACGATCTTCATGGGAATGACACTGGGCTGTGCTGTCTGCCACGATCACAAGTTTGACCCGGTCACGCAGAAAGAGTTCTACCAGCTCTTCGCGTTTTACAATGCGTCCGCCGATGCCGCGATGGATGGCAATGCACTGGCTCCGCCACCGACAATCAAAGTGCCGACATCCGAACAGACCGCGATGATCGCGGAACTGGATGCGAAGATCGCATCGGTGAAGGAACAGATCACGTCGGCACTGGTTTCCGTTGACTATGTTGACCCCGGTGCCGGAACTGCCCCGGCAACGTTGGAGTCGGCCGAGTTCATCTGGATTGAAGACGACACGCCTGCGGGCGCTCAATTGCAGGGCGACACTCCCTGGGAATTCGTCTCCGCTCCGGATCATCAGGTCCACACGGGCATGAAGTCGACGCATCGCAAAGCGGACGCCATGAGCCAGCATTTCTTTACAGGTGTCAGCCCCGGTCTGAAGATCGGCGAAGGCGATAAGCTGTTTGCCTACTGCTGGCTCGACCCGACGAATCCTCCAAAAACCGTCATGCTGCAATTCAATGACGGAAGCTGGAATCATCGAGCGTTCTGGGGCGAAGACACCATTGTCTTTGGAGCTGGTGACGTTCCCGAGCATCGACCGATGGGGCCACTGCCTCCGACGGGGCAGTGGGTTCGGCTGGAAGTTGATGCGGCACACGTCGGTCTGGCTGCAGGAGCGGAACTCAATGGTTGGGCGTTTACGCAGTTCGGTGGAACTGTCTATTGGGACCACGCGGGAAGCGTCACAAAAACTCCGCAGGGCAGTCAGTCGTTCGAATCGCAACTCGCCTGGGAAGCCTTCGACCGTGCGATTGAAAAATCAACGGTGCCTCAGCCGGTGCGTGATGCGATCAAGTCAGAAGCTGACAAACGCACTCCTGAACAGGCGAAACTGATCCGAGACCACTTCGTCCAGTACATACATCCGAAAACGCGCACGACATTCGAACCACTGCAGAAGCAAGTGGACGATATGACTAAACAACGGAGCGATACCGATGCGGCAATCGCCATCACGATGATCATGGAAGACCTGCCGCAGCCGCGCGATACGTTTGTGCTCAAACGCGGTGAATACGACAAACCGGGCGACAAGGTCGAAGCCAACGTGCCCGCAATGTTTCCGCCGCTGCCGGACGGCGCACCGAAAAACAGGCTGGGACTGGCAAAGTGGCTGGTCGATCCGTCACATCCGCTGACCGCGCGCGTGGCCGTAAACCGTTATTGGCAACAGTACTTCGGCGTGGGCCTCGTCAAGACCGCCGAAGACTTTGGAATGCAGGGACAGTGGCCAACAAATCCGAAACTGCTCGACTGGCTGGCGGTGGAATTTGTCGAAAGCGGCTGGAATGTCAAGGCGTTTCAGAAGTTGATCGTCATGTCCAGCACGTATCGTCAGGCCTCCTCCGTATCGCCCGAATTATTGTCGGTTGACCCCGAAAACGCATTGCTGGCCCGCGGTCCGCGTTTCCGCCTGGATGCCGAAGTCGTCCGCGACAGTGCGTTGGCGATGAGCGGCTTGCTGGCAGAAGTCTACGGTGGAAAAAGTGTACGAACTTATCAGCCGGATGGCATCTGGGAATCCGTGGCGTTCGTCGGCAGCACAACTCAGAATTACAAACGTGACGAAGGCGCTGCGCTGTATCGGCGCAGTCTGTACACGTTCTGGAAACGGACGGCTCCGCCACCGTCACTGATGGCCTTCGACGCTCCTTCGCGCGAAACCTGCGTCGCCCGCCGAGCCCGTACGAACACACCGTTGCAGGCGCTGGTTCTGATGAACGACACGCAGTACGTCGAAGCGTCGCGTCATCTGGCCGCGCGGATGATGACCGAAGGCGGCAATTCGGCAGCGACGCAACTCACGTTCGGCTTTCAGCTCTGCACCGCCAGAATCCCCGCCGAACACGAACTGCAGGTACTCATCCGGGTTCACGCTGGTCAGCTCGCGCACTACCAGGCTAACCCCGCCGAAGCAGAAAAGCTACTCGTCATCGGCGCGTCGCCGCGCGTCGCTGGCCTCGACCCGGCTGGCTACGCTGCGATGACGATGATGGCGAACCTGATTCTGAATCTGGACGAGACGATTACGAAAGAATGATGTCGCAGCGAGATTGGGCCCAACGACTTCTGCCGAGGTGCTTATCAGGAGTTCAGGCTCGAAAGCCGCTCAAGTACGGAACAGTCTTCGCATGTTCCGTCACTTTATCGGCAGCGCTCAGTAAGCGACCAAGGTAATCCCACTGCCCGGTGACCAGCGCATCGCGGGCACTGTCGGGCATGGTCACGGAGAATGCGACATCGCCCGCTTTGACGGTCAGATTCTGCAGATCGATGGTGAGTTCCAGCTTCGGATTTTTCTGAATCGCCGCCGCCAGTTTTTCCAGATCGGCACGACTGGCTTTCACGGCAGGAATGCCGAGCGACCCGCAGTTGCCGAAAAAGATCTCCGCGAATGATTCTGCAATGATCGCCTTGATTCCCCAGCGCATCAGCGACTGAGGTGCATGTTCGCGTGACGACCCGCAGCCAAAATTCCGCCCGGCGGCCAGAATCCCGGCTCCCTGAAACTGCGGTTGATTGAACGGATGATCTGGATCCTGCTGCCGATCGTCTTCGAATGCATGCTCACCAAGACCATCAAAGGTCACGCATCGCAAAAACCGAGCCGGAATGATGCGGTCCGTGTCGATGTCATCGAGCAGCAGAGAAACGCCGGTGGCGGTGACAGACTTGATTTCGTTGTTGGACATGATTGACTTTCAAATACCAAATTGACGGAACGACGATGAACAACCTACCTGGCGGAACCGTCGAAGATCCCGCTGTATTTCATGATTCGACCCTGACCATTGATTTCGACGACAGTCGGAAATGCCTCGATTTTGAAGTTCCTGACCGGCTGCCCCATGTGGTGTGCGTTTGATGGAGCGGGAATAAAGGCCGGGCAGGTCAACTTGTATTTTGCCATTTTGGCTTCAACCGCCTCCCTGCTGTCGGCCGCAGAGAAAACAATGATCTGCATTCTGTTTGTTTGACTTTGGTGATACGCGAATTGGCTCAGCATGTTTTCACACGGCCCACAGTTCACAAAGGCAAAGCCCAGCCAAACAGGAGTACCGCGAAGTCCGGCGAGCGTTAAAGGCTCCGAGTTCAGCCATTCTCCTTCGCCCAATTCGACGGCCTCGGTACCAACCATTGCTCCCAGGATTTTTGAACGTTCTGATTTCTTCTTCGAACGTGCATCAATGTCCGACTTGATCTTCTGCCACTCTTCCTCCGTTCGGTCGGGATCGTAGGGATATACGCCTACGGCGTCGAATCGCATATCACAGACTTCAGTCCCTTTTACGAGTTGAAAGTCGTAGACTGATTCCGGTGGTGGGTTCTGCACATCGAACAAGTCAACCGCCATCTCATCGGTAAAAGCCAATTGTCGTGCGTTTGTGCCAGGGGATGAGTCAAAGGCCCGCATTGACGCTGCCATTGGCCAGAAGACGCCGTTCTCAACTTCGCGGTGATTCCTGAATTCCCAGACATACAAGCCATCGGAACGTCCGTAAATGCGATGATCGATGCGGCCAATAATCCAGTCAGCATTTCCTCGAGGCAGGTCGGTCCTGAGCACAACACAGTCATGCCCGCAGAATTTCAACCTGCCGGCACACTTCAGATTCGCAGCCCCAAACGACGGGGGTTCGCCCTCCATAAACCATAACGAAAGATTGCAGGCAAGCGAAAAAAAATGAAACAACTGAAATGAACAGGCTTCCACATTCGCCTTGTAGTAATAGTTGACCTCTTGTGGACCAGCAGGATCAGCTACGCCAATCATTTTTTCGCCGTCCCACTGTCCGAGGTGAACGCCCATTGATTCGGATTCCTGCCGGAAGACTACGCGATGCTGATCGAATGCAATCACTCCGTTCATCTTTGAAACAGGCATCAGTTCAGGATATTCGGCGGATGTCATCGTGGCATCCGGAAGCAGTCCTTGAAGCTCTCTCAGCGTTGCTTGTAGATGACCAGCGGTCTTAGTGCGGGTTGATCGCGTCTGGATATGAGCATGTTTCAGCGACTGAAACCACGATTCGGTGCGAGAAATGTCGGCAACGAGTTCCTTGAATTCTGTCGGCGGCATGTCGTACTGCGTCAATGGCGGAATGAGTTCCGCAAGCGTCTGGTGGATCTGCTGACTACCCCGCTGCGACCACGGCATGAACAGTGCGACACCAGCCAGCGACATGCAGGCCATTGCCACGGCAAAAGTCTGGCTGAGTCGCGCCGTTGGCCTGGGTGTCATTTGTTCAGGATTGACGTTTGACATAGTGTTTCGGACGACTCATCACAATGAGATTATTCTGACGGTTTCTCTGGTCTTCGGTCTCGCCAGTAGTTTCGTTGACGCTTGCAGTGTGATACCGCCATAACCAGGATCACATTTTCATAGACAAGATAGATGATCTCGAAAGGGAAGCGGCTGAGGCTGCACGTTCGGCAGCGTTCGTCATACTGAGGAAATCTTTCGGGATCATCTGCAATCCTTTTCAAAGCATCTTCAACCGCTGTTGCGAACCTGATGGCAGCTTCCTTGCTCTGATCATGATACCAATTCAACGACTGCTGAAAGTCCTGCTTTGCTTCAACGTGAAACTTAATCCTCAACCTGAACTCCTAATCCCTCTAATGCCTGCCGCCTGATGTCGCGCCAGTCTTCTGTCACAGCAATCCCAGCTATGACTTCCGCCGACCGCCGCGCCACAACTGACCTCAATTCATCGTCAGACTGAAGCGGCAAATCTTCCGGAAGAGTGGCTGCAATTTGATCCAATAATCGCAAACGTTCGTTCACTGACATTTGACATGCTGCAGTCAGTACGGACTCGAACGTTGTCATCTCATCATCTCCTTTGCTGGAACAAGTCTTAAACCATCGCCCCGGCAAACTCCCGGATATCTGTAACGCACCCCTCAAT
>JAYSPO010001622.1:0-3389 GCA_043722015.1 Candidatus Kuenenia sp.
ATGGGATGAAATGATCACAGCGCTGCGGTCAAACCCGAATCTTGCCGCTCGATACCAGATCTGGGTCTATCAGTATCCGACTGGAAACTCCTATTTGAAAGCTGCGGCCGATCTTCGCAAAGAGTTGCAACTGACTCGCGGCGTCCTTGATCCTGCCAGCAGCGATCAGGCGTTTGATCAGATGGTTCTGGTCGGGCACAGCATGGGCGGAATCATCGCACGGCTGTTGGTGAGCTACAGTGACGATCGACTATGGCACGCAGTTTCCGACAAACCTCTGAGTGAGGTCTTTGAATCGGGTCCGCTTCCGGACGAAATCGTGTCAGCTTTTTTGTTTGAGCCGGTACCTTTCGTCAAGAAAGTCGTCTACCTTGCGACGCCGCATCATGGATCCAACTGGAGCGAAATGCCGTTGGGGAAATTCGGTCGCTGGCTGATCGATGTGCCGCAGCAGTTGCAGGATGAGTATGTGGCGTTGATTCAGGGAAACCCCGGATTGATTCGTAATCCGGCCCGTCAACCCGCAACGAGCATTGATCACCTCTCACCGCGACACCGTATTATGCAGGCCACGAGCCAGCTTCGTGGTACGGATCTGGTCTCGGCACATTCCATCGTCGGGGTCGGTTTCCTGCTGCCGGATGCGCATTGGGGTGACGGAGTCGTCGCGATCCCAAGTGCTCGAATTCCGTGTGTTCAGTCGGAGTTTTTTGTGCCTGCGACACATTCCGGGATACTTCGAAACCGGGAAGTTGCGGCAGAATTAATGTGTATCCTGATGCGATGAGCATACCTGAAAAAACGCAGGCATCGTGGGTCATTTGAGCAAATGGTGCGGCTCGTTCATACTTCGCAATTGAAGCTTGCCAGACTGTGAACTTTCAGGAGCCGTCCGAGTTGTCCATTCGAAATCTCAATCAGCGTGCCGCCCATTTGACGGAATTCGCAAAGTCTCGTGCCGAAAGCCTGCGAATTGGAATCCGCGAACATGACGGAGTCCACGTGCTGGACTTTGGAGTCATGGCCGAAGGCGGCCTCGAAGCCGGCGTCCTGTTGGCGAAAATCTGCCTCTCGGGCATGGCGGATGTGGAAATCGTACAATCCGACTCTCGACTGCCCGACGTGCCGCAGGTGTTCGTGCGGACGGATCATCCGGTCGCTGCCTGTCTGATGTGCCAGTATGCGGGCTGGAAAATTGCTGCTGCGGATTTCTTTGCGATGGGTTCCGGCCCGATGCGCGCCGTCGTTCGCAAGGAAGAAATCTTCCAACATCTGCCGCAGACCGAAGACGGACAACTGGCCGTCGGTGTGCTCGAATCAGGGTCGTTGCCGACTCAATCCGCGATGGATTTGATTCGAGAATCGTTGCCGGCCGAATGTCGGCTCACATTGGCGGTGGCCCCGACGGCATCGCAGGCGGGAAACATCCAGGTTGTTGCGCGGTCGATCGAAACGGCTCTGCACAAGTTGCACGAGTTGCACTTCCCATTGGAACACATCATCAGCGGCACCGGAATCGCGCCATTGCCGCCGGTCGCAAAGAATGATCTGCATGGCATTGGACGGACGAACGATTCGATCCTGTACGGAGCCACCGTCAATCTCTGGGTCCGTTGCAACGATGACGCCATCGAAACTGTCGGAGCAAAAGTGCCCTCCAACTCTTCATCGTCGCACGGTCAGACATTTCTCTCACTGTTCAAAGCTGCAAATCATGATTTCTACGCTATGGACGCGGCGTTGTTCAGTCCAGCGGTTGTCGTCTTTCACAATCTCCAGACCGGGCGTTCTTTTCGGTATGGTACGTTGTTACCAGAACTGCTGTGTGATTCGTTTGGAATGGCGTGATCAGGTGCCTGGGTTCCTCTCTTCCCCACAGCCACAAATGGCGTGGACCTAATGAGCGGAATGGCGCTAGCCACCGGTAACGGTTCCTGAAAAAGCAGCAAAACACCGGCGGCTAGCGCCGTGCCGCTCACTGAAAAGTGCTTGCGTCCATTCTATTTCCCACTTCCACGGCTGGCCAGTTTCTAAATCTTGCAGGTTCTGACAAGCGGCCGCGCAGGCACACCACGAAAATCTCCCCATGCGAATCGGTGTCTTTGGAAATCATGATAGTTGGTACGTGAACGAGTTGTGTCGCGTCGGCACCGCGCGAGCGCACGTCATGCTGCCGCTCCTGTTCGATCAGTTCGCTGCCAAAGTCCAAACCGGAGGCGTCGATTTCCGGTGTGGCGACATCGATCTCCGCAGTCTGGATGTGGTTCTGGTGCGCACGATGCCGCCCGGAACACTCGAACAGGTCGTGGCGCGGATGGACATGCTGGCGGGACTGGAGGTCTGCGGCGTGCGGATCATCAATTCCCCGCGCGCCTTGGAATGTGCCGTCGATAAATACCTGACAACGCAGCGTCTGGCGCTCGCCGGAATCCCGGTTCCCGCCACGATCGTCTGCGAGAATTCCGACACAGCGCTCGAAGCATTTGAAGCACTCGGACGAGACGTCGTCGTCAAGCCTCTGTTCGGGGCCGAAGGTCGAGGTATCATGCGCGTCTCAGATCCGGAACTCGCGCTGCGGGCGTTTCGCACCCTCGAACGCCTCGGAGCCGTGCTCTACCTGCAGAAGTTTGTCGCCGGGCCGGGGTTTGATATTCGAGTCCTGCTGCTGGACGATCAGCTTGTCGGCTCGATGAAACGCATCCCGAAGCCAGGTGATTTCCGCGCCAACATTTCACAACAGGGTACTGGTGTTCTTCACGTTCCAAATGACCGCGAAATGGAATTGGCGCGGCAGGCCGCAAACATCACTGGCAGCCTGTTTGCCGGCGTCGATCTGATGTACAACGCGGATCATGAACCGCTCGTGATCGAAGTGAATGCCGTCCCTGGCTGGCGAGGTTTGCAAAGGTCGTGTGACATCGACGTTCCGACGCGTCTGTTTGAATGGATGGAACTCAAGAAGCAAGAACCATGAATCCGGTAAAGATCATCAATGCACTCAAACTGGCCTTACCTCCCGTCGTCCGCTGGAGCGGTGCGGTGGCGAAACGACTGCGACACTTCAACATCGCGGTGGATGGCAAGTCTTCCGGTAACGCGAACACCGATGCACTGACGCTCGCCGATCTGTCGGTCCAGGAACTTCTCGTTGCCGCACTCCGCGATGCGGACCCAGTGCTGCGGTCATGTCGGATTGAAGGCGAAGAAACGACAGGAGACATGGCGCACTTTGCAACGGACAGCCAATTCGCAATTTCGATTGATCCGATCGACGGTACGAAACAGTACCGTGACAAAACCGGCAACGGCTATTCCATCATCGTGCATCTTCACGACGATTCGACACCGCATTATTCCCTGGTGTTTGCACCAGAAATGGGCGAACACGG
>JAYSPO010001623.1:0-4732 GCA_043722015.1 Candidatus Kuenenia sp.
TGCTTCCGCCTACGCCTACGGCTCGCCGTTAAACTATGAAAGCATCAGTTTCCACCGCGCGGAGTATATACCGCACGGGGTTAAGCGAGCCAATGCCAACCGCGTGCAGTAGAGCACCCGTTTTTTGTACGGAAGTGTTTCCGGCTATTTTGTCCCCATTCGGTTGTCGCATTTCATGGGACGCAGGGAGACAACCGAATGTGAGACAACCGATAGGCTCTGCCAGCATTCTGCTCTCCGATCATCTTCGCCAAATCGGTCAATGAAACATCAATTTCATATTGCAACAATGCCGTGCTTGCCGATGCACCCGAGAATCTGCAGACTGCTCGTTGCCTGCAAATCAACCCGTTGACGAAGCCAGCAACCCGATAAAACAAAAGTGCGGCAGGAAACCTGCCGCACTTACCTTGTGACTGTTGATGCTTGTCCGCGAACTCAACGAGAACGCAGCAACCAAAATCAACTTATCGTGGCTTATTTGTCCGCGTGGGAACTCGGTTGTATGCATCCTGAGCTGCGTGTCTTGCCTGCTTCCATGTCAGCTTCGGCTGACGGTTTTGTTTTTCCCAACTGGCGTGGATATCGGGTTCGGCATCCAACCATGTTGCATCCGAATCGTTAGCGCGCGATACCACGCCGGCACGATACGCAGGCTCGTAGTCGTCAAACGTGTAGTCGTCCGAATAGTAGGGGCGTTCTTTGTATTCGTTTCGCCAATACTCAACTTCCACAGTGGGATCATAACTCTCTGCGACACCTTTACCGGCGAATCCGCCAGCAACTGCGCCCACAGCGGCGCCGACTGCAGCTCCAATGGGCCCCGCGACAGCGCCTGCCGCGGCTCCAGTCGCTGCTCCACCCAATGCTGCACCGACACCCGTGCCAACCGGATGCGCGCCAGCCTGGCCGGATAGTGGATCTTCGTTTCGAAGTTCCTTGACGGCCGCTGAATTCTCTCGTTTCTGAACTGACATGATCTTGCTCCTCGTAATGCGTTTACAATTCAACGTAAAGAAAGTGTCCTGAGAAATTGGTCCTCGCGATGCTTTCGTTTCGCCGCAGAGCCCAACGTCCTGACGCAGAGTTAAGCACATGACGTGCCAGTCCCGGAGATTTAGTCCACGCCACGACGGGTAATGATGTTGCCCTACAAATCGCGGGCATCTCCCTGCGAAACATTGAAAGGCCATTCATGGTTGGCGGAACGCAGTCCTCGCAGGACGCGGCACCAGTCACGTGACGCGGTCGATTTGCGACTGACCTGAACTGTAAGCGACCAGTCAAACTCACTCATGGCCAACGAAAAACGGTGTCCCCTATGGCAGGAACACCGTGACCTTCCTCGGCATCACTATTTGCGACGCATCAGCATCGCCACACCGAGACCTGCCAGAAGTCCGCTTCCAAACAGAATGGCGACCGCTGCACCCGGATTGTCTTTTGCATATCTGGACGCCTGCTTGTAGCCATCGGCCAGCCGTTGAGCCGCAAGGTCGTAGCCTTCGCCGTACGCTTCACCTGCCTGTGATGCCGCTCCCGAAAAGAATTGACCGACCTGATTCTGAATTGTACGACCTTGAGCGATCATTTCTTCAAGCTGATTCTCGATCACATCTCGTGCCTGACCCGTACGACGTTGAATCATCTGAACCAGCTGATCAGCCGATCCCTTAAAGCCCCGCAGATCATGATCCGACAACTGCTGCCACTTCGATTTCAAAGTCGCCTTGATGTCGTTCCAGTTTTCTTCCAATACCGTCTGATTGACCATTCTGATTCTCTCCTTAAGTGAACGCATTTAAAGGATTTGATTGAGATGAGCCGGACAAGGCCGCTTAGAAATCGCACCCTTTGACAAACAGCAGAATAATGATGATCGGCAGCGGCAGTCCGATGAGCCATCCAAGGATTCCGTACTTAATCTTTCCACTGCGACGATGTTGATTTGCAGACATGGTTTGACTCCTGATTGATTTAGAATTGAATGGGTGTTTGAACACGGTCTGATCTCATAGCAGTTGGCCGCATTGCGAGAACATCTCGAAATGCAGGGACAAACTCTTGCGATGACCGCAAGTTCTGTGCCACGCGCATCGGTTCGATTGACTTACTGCTTTAATTGTCGGACGCAGGTCATTGACTTCGAATTCGACAAAGTCCGGTTGGTGGGAAGCCAAACTGGCACTCTGGCTTCCAGCCATCTGCGAAGTGTGTTGATGTTCGGATCCCCGAATGTTGACCGACCGACGTCTTGAGATTCGTTTCGTCTCGTCCTGATTCATTGACAGCAGTCACTGACAAAGACTCGCCGACGGTGCTTGATCGCCCGTCGTTCAGCGTGGCGTCTATCCGATCGGCACCGGAGCGGGGCGTTGCAAGCATAGGAAAGGAATACGGCACATTCGCGGATTATCGCTGCTTTTTGTTGTTGGCATGGCATTCGCAATTAGTCATTTCACGAGGCCTGTGATGAGCCTTGTGATGTCAGAGAGGGGAGCTTCCTGGCATGTCCCTGATTGAATGTGTTGAGCTGAACGCTCAACGTCGTTCAACATCGATTTAACAATCTTTGAAGATTTGAGGAGAACGTCATGCCGACAACTGCAGAGATTAAGGGAAAGTGGGATCAGTTGAAGGGACAGGTTCGGGAGCGCTGGGGTGAAATCACCGACAACGATTTCACGCGAGTGCAGGGAAATACGGATCAACTGATTGGATTGATCGAACAAAAGACCGGTACCGCTCGCCGGGAAGTCGAGCACTTCCTTGACAACGCGATGAAGCAGGGCGAATCGATGGTTACAAACGCCGCCGAATCGGTTCGCGATTACGCCAACCGAGCGACTGAAGTTGTCAAGGACCAGTACGACCGCATGAATAAGCAGGTCGAATCTGGTCTGGAAGAAGCTCAGGACGTAATTCGAACTCGACCCGGCATGTCCGTCGGCGTCGCATTCGGAGCGGGCATCGTTGCAGGAGCACTGCTGGGCATTCTGCTTCGGTCTGACCGAGCATGACCCCTATTGTTCTGAAGACCACGATCGGTTCAACGCATCCATCCACGCATTCGCAAGGTGTTTTAGTATGTCAGTCGCCCTTGAGGAAACGTCCGTACAGCTCAGGTCGAAGATGGCCTCACTACGCCGTCACATGCATAAAGACGCCAAGCGAATTGTCGCGAATACGACTCAACTGCTGGACTGGAAGGACTATGTCAGGCAATTCCCAAAAGCATTGGTTGCAGTGGGACTGGTGACAGGGTTTGTGCTTGGACCGGGGCGAAAGATTGTGCCATCCGTGAAGCTGAGTCAGGAGTCGATCGACGAGTTGCTGTCTCAGCGTCAGCAGCAACTGGCGGCGGAAACGCCAAAACGCTCCGAGATGACTTCTGGCGCGGTTCGCATGTTGACCGGGCTCGCATTGAGCGGGGTTTCTGTCCTGCTTCGCAAGGGTGTGGAAAACTATTTCGGCAGCGGGACGACGTCGAATGTTAAGAGCGCTGACAGACCCTTTGGGAGTAACTGATGTGATTCAGGAACGCACTCAACCACGATTCACGTTTCCAACGACAAGTACGGACACGCAGAGCAATCCATCGGCGGGAACGGCTTTAAATGCAGGACTGGACCAATGGATTCGACAACACCCTCAACTAGCGTTCTTTGGAGCCGTCTGTTTGGGAGCCACACTCGGATGGCTGCTGAAGACACGAAAGTAGAAGCTCCCGAGCAACGTCCGCTGGGTACAAATATTGCTTCGCTCGTTCGCGACTTGGCCAGAATGATGGATCTGCAGTTGCAGCTTCTGGCACTGGATGTGAAGCAATTCTGGTCAAATGCAAGAGTGGGACTGACGGTCTCGCTGCTTGCAGGCTTTGCGATACTGGGGTCATTCCCAGTCTTGCTTTTCGGTATTGCCGAAACTCTGCAGCGAGCAACCGGATGGAGCCACGAGGTCTGTCTGCTGGTTCCTGGAACGACGTTCACGATCGGCGGCGCATGTGTCCTTTGGATCGCGGTTATCCGAGTCGGTCGTGCAGCTGCGAGCTTCAAACGTTCGCAGGAAGAGCTGACTCAGAATCTTAAGTGGGTGCGGGAAGTTCTGCACCAGGAAGAATGATTACCGAAAAATCGCCACTCGCGATTTCAAACGGATCCCTAGAGAAAGAGAATTACATGGCATCAACAACCAGCCCGAATCGTGTCTGTCAAAACTCCGAGAGTCAGACAATCGGCTCCGCAGGACAACCCGAGTGCGAAATGGAGCGCAGCGTACTCTGCGATCTCCAGTGCTACGCGCGTGAGTATGTGCAGCAACAGCCGGAAAAGGCCGCGCTCATTTGCATCGGCGTCGGATTCATCCTCGGATGGAAGCTCAAACCCTGGTAGTTGGAATTGTGGCTTGCGGTCAATGTGACTTTCACCGATACGTCTTCGGTACCAGAATACAGCGGCAGTAAGTTTTGCTTCGACATCCAATCGAAGCTGTTGGCAACTACGACCGTACATCACGGTGACGGTACTTTGTTTGACTTTGACAATTTCGGAGATGCACAGATGCCGTATATCACAACACGTGACGGTGTTACACTTTATACAAAAATCTGGGGTGAGGGACGACCAATCATCTTGATACACGGTTGGCCGCTCTCGGCCGATAGCTGGGATGAAGTTGCAATGGCGCTGGCGGATGCCGGCTATCAGACAATCGCCTACGACCGACGTGGCTT
>JAYSPO010001624.1:0-8322 GCA_043722015.1 Candidatus Kuenenia sp.
GTCATCAGCTGCATGCTTTAGAGACAACTCGAGACTCTGAACTGCCTGACGACGAACTTCGGGTACTTCATCGCTCAACAGTGCAATCAACTGTCGTGAAAACTCAATCATCAGTCCAGGCTTGAACGTCGTTTCAGAAGCAACCCAGTCCGCCTCAGTGGAAAGTGCTCCGATTGCCTGCACGCGAACGGCCGGACTCAAAGCGCTGTACATGATGCTCGCCTGTTCCAAACCACCCCGGAATGTCATGTGATCACGATGCTGCAGGATTCTCTGGGCTGTGTCCCGCCACCAGCCGTTGGTACTCCTCAGGCGTACAACCAGATCAAAAATCGGTATCTCATTCCACGATATATCAAAGTAGCCATCTCGCTCCGTCGAGATGAGCCTTGTTCTTTCACCCTCATCCGCCAATGCCACTTTCCCTGTGCCGACAGTTTCCGCTATGGGAACGTGCGTTGCTGAATTACGTGGCGTCCCTGAAGGCTCGTCTCGGCGGAGCGAGACGGCTACATTCTGACCGCAACATTCACCGGCAGGCACAATCCGATAAATCCGTCCCTTATCATTTCCCGCGTACAGATTCATCTTCCGCTGATACTCGGGCGGAATCCATTCCGGGTGTTCAATCACCGCGCGATACATATCCGCCACCCAGATCGCTCCATCCGGGCCGGTTCGAATCATCGTCGGTCGGAACCAGTTGTCGGAAGAAGCAAGGAACTCTGACTCCTGTTCATCGACCGCTCGTTCGCCCTTGAATCCGTAGCCATCGCGCGTCATCACCAGCCGCGAAACCAGGTTATGCACGGGCTCCGACGTGAACGCATTGCCGTAGTATTGTTCGCCGAGATAATTGTCGCGATAGATCATCGTGCTGCACGCCGACGTAAAACGGTTGGCGTATGCGAAATCATTGAATCGTGCCAGCGTGCGGCTGGTCGGATAGACCGGTGCGGCTCCGGGAATCGTCGCAACCTGAGCCGTCACCTGCGAAATCCCGGCATGGGGATTGCGTCGTACGTAACGATCTTCAAGCACATATTGGTAGATCGGATTCGAATTATTGTTGCCGAACCAGTTGCCGAAGTCGTCACGCTCACGGCCGAATTGAGTCTGCCCGCTGACCGTGTCAAGTCCGTTGGTGTCCGGATGAATGCGCAGATCGCGACCGCGAAGAGAAATTGTTTGGCGAGCGGAGGGCGTCAGCCCTTCGGTACGATTCGCGGCCGATGTACCGGAGGGCTCACGCCCTCCGCTCGCCGGGACAAACCCCGTCCCTGCAATTTCCCCGCCGCTGTCGCCATTCGCCAGATACAGCCATCCATCCAGTCCCCAGCGAAGCCCGTTGACTCGATGTTGCTGGTTACCTTCGACGAAACCCTGGTACAGTGTCTCACGCACGTCGGCTTTGCCGTCGCCGTCGATATCTTCAGCGTAGAAGATCTCCGGTGCCATCGTGATGATGACTCCGCCCCGCCAACAGTGGATGCCGTTGGGGAATGCAAGTCCGTCGAGGAACGTCGTGGCCTTGTCGTAAACGCCGTCTTTGTCGGTGTCTTCGAGAATCTGGACCCGACCGCCAATGTAGCCATCTCGCTCCGTCGAGATGAGCCTTGATCTTTCGCTTTCATCAGCCGATGCCACTTGCTCCGTGCAGGTACCATCCCCTTTTGGCACGGGCGTCCCGGAGCCACGTGGCGTCCCGGAAGGCTCGTCTCGGCGGAGCGAGACGGCTACGTTTTCGCCATTCGGATAATCCCCCATCTCGACGACCCACAAGCGCCCTCGTTCGTCCCAGTCGAACGCGACCGGATCATGGATCAGTGGTTCCGAAGCCGCGAGCACCACCTTTAGATCCGGCTTCGTGGTCATGCACTTCAGCGATTCCTCGGGGCTCTTCGGAGCAGGGAAGTCGCGCTGCAGTTCCTCGGAATAAAACTCATGCGGCATCAGCTTTTGAACCGCGTCACAAAGCACATCCTCTGCTTCCGGTGCCAGACGCGTCGGTCGGCGATAGTAGACCATCGACGAATCGGCTTCGTAGCCGCCTTCGCGAAGCACTCGAGCCGATGCGATGTAGCACGGGACGTCGTTGCTGTAGGCGTTAATCCACAACCGATCTCTGTCGAACATGTCGTTCATCCGAATCGAGTAATCCACCACGACCTCGCCGCCGAGGAATACCATGGCAAGGTCCTTGCCGAAGCACCAGGTTTGCACGGGATAGTCCGGAATCGTCGCAGGGATCTCTTTGCCTTCGTCGAGCATCTTTAGAAAGTGGCGCGCCCGTGAACCGGTGACGCCGGGTTGAGCGGCCTGCTGTTCCCAAACCGCTCGGGAGGGCAATGGCCCCAGCGGCAGATCGATGCGAGCCATGTTACAGGTGATATCGGGGTTGATGCGTCTTAAGTAGCCATCTCGCTCCACCGAGATAAGTCTTGTTCTTTCGCTCTCATCAACCGATGCCACGTTGGGTGCGGCGGGGCTTTCTGGTGTTGGTGAGGGCGTACTTGAATCACGTGGCGTTCCGGAGGGCTCGTCACGGCGGAGCGTGACGGCTACATTGTCCAGCAATCGATTCACCTCATCCGCCATCGTCCTTCCATGCATCCTGGACTGTTCGTGAGTCCCCCTCGGCGAAGGATTCGCGTCCGCGCCGCAGCCGATGGCAATCAGCGCCACCGCGCCGGGATGATCGGCTTCGAGTATATCCGCCGCGAAGCCAGCCCAGTCGCCGCTGATCTGATTGAACTCGCCTGTTTCCGTCGTGCAGTGGCAGGCATAATTTGCGAGCACGGCGATCAGTTTTCCTTCGGTGTCATGAGCTGCCAGCACGGGGACTCGTTTGTCGGTCGGGCCATCAGGAACTTCGCCAAAGTTTGTCCATTTGCCGTTTGCGATCAATCGTCGGTTCATCGCAAAATTCGTTTCGCCGAAGCCTGACGACAAATGCCCCGGTCTCCGCGCGGCGATGGCTTTATCGACGACTTCGACGAGCTTTTCGGTCAGCTCCGTTTCGTACTGAGCGAGGTGCGCGGCATGATCGTCGGGAATCGCGTCAAAGATATTCGGTGCGAAACCCCGCAGCCACGGAGCGGAGTGGGAATGTGTGGAGGAAATCGCAAAGCGCTCGCGTGTGAGCCCGTGTTTTTCTTTGAGCTTTGCGAACACAGCCTCGGTGATTTCCATAGGCACGCCGCAGTTATCGACGGTCAGCAATACAACGTAGCCATCTCGCTCCGTCGAGATGAGCCTTGTTCTTTCACGATCATCCGCCGATGCCAGCTTCTCCGTGCGGAGCTCTTCCGCATTTGGCAGGGACGTCCCTGAATCATGTGGCGTCGTTGAAGGCTCGTCTCGGCGGAGCGAGACGGCTACAGTGGGCCCCCCAATCACCATCGCCCTTGCATGAATTTTCGCGGCAGCACCTTCGGATTCCTTGGTGCGGTTGCCATAACCGGTGAGGCGTACGGGATAGTCCGGCGTGATATCAACAACCGCCGCGCCGATCGGAACTGGATTGTACGTTGCGTTCGTGACTTCAGATTTCAAATTTGAAATTTGAGATTTCGAATCGGGGTTCTGCCGCTGCTCCGCAGCTGAAACTCCGCCCGCCTTTGCCGCAGCGAGTATTTCGTCGAAGGAAACTCGATACATCAAATCCGGCAGAAGAGCCGTGTCTTCGTTGATCCAGCAGAAATGGCGGTCGTGGATGAAGAAGCCGTTGGACACCGGGCAATCATCAATGATCCAGGGATGGGCGACCGCACATTTGCCGATCCTCCAAAAGGACCGGAGCTTGTCATCAGGCACTTCGATCCGGTCCTTAGGTCTCCAGCCCGTCTCAAGCGAACTCATCAGCCAGATAGAGGATGAACCCGGTTCCGATACGACAAGATCGAGCAGGCTGTCGTCGTTGATGTCAATAAACCGTGTAGAGAATGTCCTAAAGTTCTCCGCGGGCTTAGGAAATGCGGTCTCAACCTGTTTCCATCGATCTGATGCTACATCGTAGGTCCATACCTCCGAGAAACCGCCGTCGTACCACTCACCGGCCTTCGAAATTTTCTTTTGCAGCAGGATTTCACTGCAGCCATCGCAATTCAGGTCGACTGTCAGAAGGTCAGGTTCTACGTAGTTCTCCAAGTGCTCCCGCATTGAGAAATTCAGGCGACTTGGTTTCCAAGTGCCGTCAAATCTCCATAACTCAGTACTTGCACAGTCCTGATCAAGCAGACAAAGTGGCCGTTCTGTGCCCAACGCAAGAAATCGGACATTCGTTGCGAAGGGCATCCCACCAGCATTTTGCGAAATGAATCTGGATGGAAATGGTTGGGACCTCCATCCGTCGCTTTTCCATAAACGCATAGATAGTGGTGATTCACCCGGTTCTTCGTCGGACTCCTCCTTGAGCCCCTGTCCACCGTGAGCAACATCAATGAATCCATCATTGTCGATGTCCAAGAATTTGTACTCCCTGCCGAGGCGGTCAAAGGAGTCAGAAGCGCTGAGCATATTGCTATTCAACCGCTCCGCCACCTCCCTGAAATTCAAAAACTTCACCTTTTTCCCATGCTTCACCACCGCGTGGTCAATCATCTCGACAACCTGTTCCGGTTTGATCCAGCCGTGAGGATGGAACACGAGGCTGAAGCAACCTTGCTTGTGAACCGTCAGGTCGATTGCGGCCTTCCAGTCTTCGACGGTCGTTGGATTGTTGGCTCCGTGAAGATGCTGAGCCGACCAGTCGCTGGGGGCGAGGCAGGGGATTTCCCAGCAGGAGTTGTTGATGACGTATGGATACGGATAGTTCCTGATGTAGTTCACGAAATTGTTGTGAACATTGCCGCCGTACTTGTTGTTCTTGGGCAGGTACTTCCAGAATCGCTCCTTGCCGTTGGCATCCAGTACCAGATCCTTCGGCAGCGATTCATCTTCCGACGTGAAGAACGTGAAGACCGAAGAATCGATCTGCAGGAAGTTTCCGTTTTCCGTCGTGCTGTCAAAGATCTCGGCAAAGAACCTTGGGCTCACCGTGTTCAGTGAATCACAGCATGGAGTTCGGAACGCGACAGGTTTGTTACCAGGGATCGTTCCCATGAGATCCACGCAGCGGTCGTACGTCGATTTGGCCTTTGCGAAGTCGCCACCCTGAAGAATCGGGCATGGATGATCGATCGTGTGACACTCGATGCTCAGACCTTCGCCGAGCCAGCTCTGCAACTGCGGATCATCCGGCTTGACGTCACACGTCATGATGCTGACGGGGGCTCGACCGTCGATCTGCTTGAGGCGATTCAGGATCGGTCGCAGGTACTGCTCGTACTTCGCCGGATCCCGCATGTCGTCGATGCCCAGCACAAACACGGCTTCGACGCCTTCTTCACCGACCCACTGCGGAGTGATCAGCTTCGGAAAATCCTTATGCGGATACCACGGATTGCATTCGTCGAGATACGCCAGGCGGTTGCCGTCTTTGGTTCGATCAGCCGCTTCGTCACCAGACCGGGCCACGCAATTCCAGAAAATGCAGCAAGCAGCCGCAACGACCAGGCGCAACATCGACGTTGACATTGAAGAGTCTCCGAAGCGAACACCGAAAAACAGGCAGGATAAATGGCGTTGCAGATTATAGACGCCTGGCGATAAAGTCGCACGCCACCGTAGGATGGACATTCATGTCCGTCGAATTACCAACCAACTTCGCCGCAGCGAAAAGCATTGTTAGTAGTACCGCCTTTAGGCGGAAAGTCAGCCTGCGCCACCATGAAACGTCGGCCCCTTTTCCGGCTTAAGCCGGGACTACAAGCGGATCTGGGACATTCGAACAAAGACTTGGACAAGAATGTCCAACGTACAGGAATCGCAGCTACGGCACGCACAAAACCTCACTGCAATTCAGCAGCGCGCGAATGAGCGGGGCAAATTCCATTCGACGGCAGATTGTACTCAATTCAAATCTGTCCCTGTCAATCGTTCTTCCACAAAGTCGGCTCGGCAGCCCAGTTCGATCACGCTGCGGCGAATTTCCTCGCCACTCACTGTGCCTCGAGGGTACGTATCCACCATCACAAAGTGCGGTTGACCATCGATATCCCGAATCGAAATGCCTCCATGATGAACGACGGCATTTAATCGCAGTGCGTCTTCATAGAAATCCCGACTTGCCCGACAACACACACTGTAGATCATCAGCAGACGATCACCGGCTGAGTGCTCGCTGTTTTCAATGTACACTGTCTGAGTACGATCACCGCGCAGAGTCAGGCAGACTCGAAAACGATCGTTGGTGTCGCGTTGCCAGCGAATATTCGAAAGCCCATTAAACGCATCATAGATCAAATTGTCCAGATCCCGAACGGACCCCAGGACGGCCTGCAATAGTTGGGACACCGCTCCGCCATCGCGCGGGCGAAGATCAGGTTCGCGATGCAGCATCTGCGACACACATTCTGCGATGTCCAGCGGAATCGCCTCGTTGATGCGGCGTACGCTGGTGTACTTTGCCGTCAGGATAGACTTCATCAGAGAATTGACGGAGTCGCCTTCAAACGGATAACGCCCCGTGAGCATCAGGTAGTAACACACACCCAGAGCGTAGACGTCCGTTGTCGGCGTCGCCGGTTGTCCTTCAAACAATTCCGGCGCCATGAAATATGGCGTACCGGCGAGTGCTTGACCTTCAACATCCGCGCCGACGATGCGTTTCGCCAGCCCGAAGTCCACGATCTTGGGAATTCCGCCGGGGGTCACCAGCACGTTATCTGGTTTGAGATCCCGATGAATAATCCCCAGCCGATGCGCCATCGCCAGACCGGATGCGATACCAACCGCCATCGTGGTCGATCGAATCGGACCAATCGCGCCCTGCAGATCAATTTCGTGCTGCAGAGCATTTCCCGCGACGTATTCCATTTCCAGAAAATGAAAGTCGTCAGCGCGACCAATCGCATGCGTCGTCACGACATTGGGATGCACAAGCGCCGCTGCGGCACGACCCTCATTTTCGAAGCGTGCAACATAGTCGATGTCTGTTTGAAGCCTGCGGGGTGACAGGAGCTTGAGTGCGCAAAGTCGCTGCAGACTTGTGTTGCGGGCCAGATAGACGACACCCATGCCGCCACGACCCAGCATTTTTTCACACTCGTAAATGTCCAGAACCTGACCGGGAAGCAGCAACTGGTCAAGTTCGATTTCTGTGGACACCTCCTCAACATTCGTGTTGCCTGCGTGTAAAATCAGGGTGTCACACACAAATCCATCATGATCTGTCAGAATCGACTTTCCGCAACGTGGACATGCTCCGGAGTTCAGTGCGACAGCATGTTGGCAGTGCGGGCAGACATCTGTCATTGAAGTAGACTCTTAGGCAGTCGGCAAATCGCAATTAGCAAACAGGTCAATTCATGGAACCCCTGACAAAACCGCACTTCGTAGCTGGATTCGCAAGAATTCAGCCGCATTTCTGAATTCTTGCGAATCCAGCTACCTGTTTTGTCAGGGGATCTGGATCTCAGATTACACGGTCTGATTCGCAAAGTGTGACAGAATCCTGGAATTTCTGAAGTTGCAGTCGTTAACGAACCGGACTTTTGCGATTCGACAACGCAGCTGCAAAGTCCGTCAGGTCCTTCCCAATGCTGGCAGCCTGTTCATCTGTCAGTTCCGCTTTCCCAAATCGTACCTCATTAAACGCCGTCGCAATGCGAATGGGCAACTGGCGAAGCTCGTCGGATTGCAGTCGCTCTTCGAATCGCAGAATCGCGGAGCGCCCGATTTCCAGAGCACTGTTCGCTGCCGAGAGTCGCATGCCGTGTTGTTCGCACAAACCACAGAATCTTGCATAGAAGCGGATCACCGATCGGCGTGCACGTTGTTTTTCAGAAAATTGCGACAGGAGAGACTGTACCGATCGCAGCAAATTGGCCAAAGGATGCAGTCGAGATATCAGCCCACCCACCAGCAGCAACAGGAATGTGACTACACCCCCACGCCAACTGAACCACGATTCGGGTGACGTCAAAAACGACTGGATTCCGTTCCATGTCGCGGTGAAAAATCCCTGTTGGCGAATCGAGTCAAACATAGACTTTGACGTAGAGATCACGGGCGCGAAAAACGCTTTTTGCCGTTCTGCCGACATGTTGTGAACGCCATCATTCCACATATCTGAAATCACCGTCTGAAGATTACTCATCAGCGAATCCGTCTTTCCCGCTGCAACCGTCTCACGCCGTGGCTCCGCAGGTGTGGGTTCCAGCGTCTGCCAGCTGCCGTCCTGGAATGCCTCGACCCAGCTGTGTGCATGCCGCTGGCGGA
>JAYSPO010001625.1:0-2551 GCA_043722015.1 Candidatus Kuenenia sp.
GTTCCGGTTGCTGACCACCGTCCTGGTTTATTTTTGCCGACTCAGATTGAGGCGTAGCCGTTTGGCTGCTTGCCAGCACATCGGTGCCCGAAGCCGCAAACACTGCCATCGCGATTCCCGCGATCACAGGACGAATGATTGAGCAGAATTGACGTCGCATAACGATTGCATTCTTTTTTTACAGACAGGAAAACGAACCGGCTTCCAAAACTGTTCAACGCCGCTTCTTACTTGGGCAATCCGCGTGCCACGAACCTTCCGTATTCTGTGGGACACCATGAATTTCCGATTCACGATGGGTAAAGCACTAACACCGTCGTTCACGTGGAACAAATCTGCGCACAGTGGTTCGTCATGGCACACTTTGAACTGATCACGTCACACCCTTGCCGTTGAGTGAGACGATTGTTGCTTGCCCTCACTTGTTGTGGGAATTGAGTTTGAGGTCAAGACCTGTTCCTGGTTGCTTCGGCGGATTCCATTCATGCCGTCGTCTGAGAGCCTATCTCACTGAACGCATCCACAGTTTCACGGCATTAGTTTTGCGTAGGTCTCTTAAGTACAAGTTCACAGGTTTGAAAAGGCACGGCTTCCCTTGAAAGGCAGCGAGACATGACGACGAACGCAGGTATTTGGATTGATCACCGAAAGGCAGTCATTGCATTTCTTTCGGAATCCGGTGAGAACGTGACCCACATCGAGTCGGGTGTGGAAAAACATGTTCGCTCCGCTGGGGGATCACAATCACGATCGACAAACAGTTCTCAATCAGGGCTGGCAGAGGATGTGATTGATCGCAAATTCGCCAACCACCTGAATGTCTACTACAAAGAAGTGATTGAATGTCTGAAAGACGCTCATGGGATTCTGGTGATGGGGCCGGGTGAAGCTCGGACGGAATTTCTGAAGCAGATCAAGAGCAAGGACATGGAGGCTCGGATCCTGGCGAGCGAAAAGTGCGACAAAATGACTGACAAGCAGATCGCAGCACGAGTTCGTGAATACTTCCAGGTCTCGGCGGCGCACTGACCGCGAATCGGCGATTGCACAGATCCAGTCTGCCGGGTCTGTCGAGGTGGACTTTCGTGCGAAGCCCAAACCGCATTGGTGCCGTATGTTCGCTCTATGACGGCGGTTAAGCTACAATCGACGTCGTATGGTCGCAGCGAGCTGCGAAGTTCTTTCCGGCGGAAAGAACTTACTTTTCAAAGCAATTTAGCCTGATCAACACTATGTACAAAATGCAGTCAACCAAATTTGCCGTCATCGCCCTTGCGTCAACACTGATGCTTCCTGCGATGGCGATGTCATCTGACAAATCTGATTCGGCGGCAGCAGCGGCCGGACAGCCGCGAATGGACGGAACGCAATTAGTCATTCCCACTGCGACAGCAAGATCAATGCAGCTTCACACTGCAACAGTTCTCCCCGCTCAACGGGCTCAGTCGCTAAGACTGACCGGACAGTTGATGCTTGATCCCGCCAAACTCGTCCATGTGACGACGCGTTTCAGCGGCGAAGTCATGCGAGTGGCCTCTGCCAATGTTGACGACGGACCCGCGATTCGGATTGGCCAGAAGGTGAAAAAGGGACAATTGCTCGCCATCATCTGGAGCAAAGAAATCGGTGAAAAGAAAAGCGATATGGTCGATGCATTGTCGCAGCTCTACCTTGACGAGGCCACTTACAGAAATCTGAAAAAACTCGACAACACCGGTGCCATTCCACAGCGCGCCATAGAAGAGATGCAGCGGAACTACGAATCCGATCTGATTTCCGTTGAACGAATTCGCAGAACGCTGACGTCATGGCGAATCGCCGAATCGGAAATGCAGAAGATCGAATCCGAAGCGCGCAGAATTCACGCTCGTGCGACTGCGGGACCGAGCGCAGATCTGGAGGCTCAAACGACTGAGAAGCCACCGGCTGATGCGCCCGTTGATGCCACATGGGGAGAAATACAGATCCTTGCTCCGGTGGACGGTACAATCCTGGAGAAGAACCTGACCGTTGGCGATATTGTCGGCACAGACGATGACCTGTTTAAGATTGCTGACCTGAATCGATTGATTGTCATGGCGAATATCTTCGAAGAGGATCTTCCCACGGTGACAACAATGCCTGCCGAACAGCGAAAATGGCGTATCGAATTGAATTCGCACACGGCAACAGGGACAGTAGAAGGCGCAGTAGACGTTGTTGGTGACGTCATTGATCCCAGTCAGCACACGGCAATTCTTCAGGGGTCGATTGACAACCCTCGAGGTGAATTTCGCATTGGACAGTTTGTGCAGACGATCGTGGACGTGCCTGCACAACCAAATCTGCTGGAGGTGCCACTGGCAGCGATCATCGACAGCGGTGCCAAGAACTCCGTTTTTGTTGCTCGCTCCGGTGACTTGACTCGCTGGCAGCGAATGGATGTCAAGGTGGTAAGAAAAACGTCGGAATTCGTCTGGGTGGCGGCCGATGAAAAGGATTCCCTGCATGCGGATGACAACGTCTTGATTCGCGGCTGCCTTGAACTTTCGTCTGTTCAGGATGAATTGGG
>JAYSPO010001626.1:0-4706 GCA_043722015.1 Candidatus Kuenenia sp.
TCACCGACGTCTTTTGCCATGACAGCGTGGGGGCTGGGTGGGGCTCTGTCGGTGTTCCTGACTCTGATTGTGCTGCAGCGCTTCGGGAAAATGCCTAACGCAAATCTTGGATTCCTGTTTTCGTCCGCCCGCAATCGCCGCGATGACGGAGCAGCAGACTATGAACCGCGCATCGCCGGTCAGTCGCGGTCGTCATCAGTCGTCGGAACAAACCAACCGATCTCGGCCAGGGAAGCTCACGAAATCAAAGTGACAAGTGCGAATACGTGGGTCCCCGCGAAATCAGGTCGGAACCAAAAGAAGTAACGGATAAAGCATCTCCCTCGTAGATGTCTCGGACATGAATGTCCAAGGTTCGTAAATCACCGGCACGGATCGATCCATCACGCAAATAATTCCCGCACGGCTTTCCCGAGGCCGTCCTGCGTCACATAGAACGGTCGACCTTCGATGTCGAAACCCGTTTGCGGACTGATGCCCATTGCCGTCATCATCGTGGCGTGCAGATCGGCGATCGAGACCGGGTTTTCGACCGCGATCAACGGTCGTTCGTCGGCCGTCTTCCCGTACACGAAACCGCGTTTCATGCCGCCGCCGAACATCACCACACTGGTGCCGCCGGTAAAGTGACGGTGGAGCCCGTAATGCTTGATCTCCGTAATCAGATCCACTCGGTCCGTCGCCTGATCTGTCGCCGTCGAACCGGGAACACCTTCAATCAATGCATCTCGACTGAATTCAGACGCGATGACCACCAGAGTTCGCTCCAGCATTCCACGCTGTTCGAGATCGCGAATCAAACTCGCGATTGGCAAATCCATTTCCTCGTGCATGCGTTCGAGTGTCTCATGGCCGTTTGAATGCGTATCCCAGTGCAGGAACGGAACGTACTCCGTCGTGACTTCCACAAATCTGGCTCCGGATTCGACCAGTCGTCGCGCCAACAGACAACCCTGACCGAAGCGGCTTTCGCCATACGGAGTGCGACTCGATTCCGGTTCCAGACTGATGTCAAATGCTTCCCGATGCCCGGAACTCAGCAGGCGATAGGCATTGTCGAAAGACCTCAGCATCGATTCCTGTTGATAGTCGCTCATGAATCTGCGTTGCGGATTCTGTTCGACCAGTTTTTGAAACAGTTTGTTGCGATTGACGAATCGCCCGCTGGTCATCGATCCCGGTGGACGAACCGACTGTGCCGCATCGACTGGAAACGGCAGGTTCATCGGACCGAACTCGGTGCCAAAAAAACCGGCCGTCGTGAAGGCTTTCAATTCTTCACTCTCGCCGACGCCTTCCAGTCGTTGTCCGATGTTGATGAACGCCGGAATGACGGGATTGAGTGGACCAAGTACTTTTGCGATCCACGCGCCCAGATGGGGACACGCAACAGTCTGCGGCGGAACATAGCCGGTGTGCCAGTGATACTGATGCCGCGAATGCAGGATGCTGCCAAGATCCGGCTGCACAGCAGAACGAATGAGCGTTGCCCGATCCATGACTTCGGCAATCTGCGGAAGCCCGCGACAGATCTTCACCCCACTCATCGACGTATCAATCGCCGGAAAGGTGCTCAGCATATCCTTGACCGGCAAGCCGCGTCGAAAGGGCTCATAGCGCTTTGGATCAAACGTATCCGGTGCGGCCATGCCGCCGCCCATCCAGATCAGAATGCAGGCATCTGCCGTGGACGCCGGTTGTGCGACCGGCACATGCTGCTCCGCACGCAATGCGCGCGGGGCAGAACAGGCGAGGGCAGCTGTGGAGGCGGCCGAGAGTCGTCGCAGAAAATCGCGTCGCACGATGTGTTTCGGGGCGGTTGGATCAAATTCGAATGTCATGATTGGTACTTTGCTGAGCAGAGAATTCAGTGACGCTGTGACCACCACTCACGATTGACGATACATCAATATTCTTCCTGGTGAATCTCAGTCGGCGGAGCGACTGAGCTACGTAGGCGATGTCGCTCCGCGACTCGCATTCCTGTCATTACATTTACGAATACCATACCCTTTGGCTCATGCTTCATCGTACCGGAGGGCTGACGCCACTCCGCTCGCCGGACACTCATAAGTATAGCCAAAAACGTCATCGGACCAAAATAAATTCAGGCATCATCAGAATCGCCCAGAGCACGTCTTCGATTTCCTGTGCAGCCGGAGCCGGGCTGAGAGCACTCTCCAGGATGCGTCGTTCTTCGGCGGTCGGCATACGGGAAAATGCGAATTGATTCAGATAATCGATCAGGCCGGACCGGTCGTCGCTCCATCGATCCGCGAGGCGACTGGCTCCCAGAGTCAGATAATTTGCAAGCGTCGATCCATTTGTCAGATCGACGGCTTCCAGCGTGGTGAGTTCGGAAGGTCTCATGGACACGATTTGTTCGCGCATCGGTCTGCCAAGTGATCGCATCAGGAAGTCGCTTTTCAACAGCGATGTCCTTGTCATTCGAATGTCACCGTTGAGCGACTGCAGAAGCAGATGTTTACCGCTGCCTTCGATGGCCGCAGTCCATACCGCTATGGCTGGCACGACCACGACCGGTTTCCAGTCGCCCTTGATTGCACCCAGCCGCCCTTCTTTGGACTGCGGGCCGTGCGGATTCCATTCCCATGTCGCATCGGTGACCAACGTGAGTTGTTCGTGATTGGCCAGCGTGATACGTGCTTCAAAAAACAAGGCCGCAGCGTTCGGGCCATTTCCCGCGTTCGTCGCGACGACCACGATTTCGTTCTTGCCCTTCCTGAGCAATCCCTTCAGGGAAACTGCGTGTGGCTTGGACCAGTCATCGCCGCTTTCGACCTTTCGTCCATTCACAAATAACACAAAGCTGTTGTCACATGTGATGATACCTCCGCCGGATACGACATCGTCTGACAGCGTGAATTTCTTCCGCACACTGATTGTCTCACCTGCCGCCGGCACCTTCCCGTTGGCCGCCGAGTCACCCCAGATCCAGGCTCCGGCCAGATCAAAACTCTTCAGATCCGCTTCTTCCACAATCGCTCGGAATACAGGCGCGTCAAACGCTGCCGGTGCTGATTCCGTGATCTGCCAGACCGAATCCAGAAACTGTTCCGCCGTCATTCGACGTGCCACCGGACCACGATAAATGAATCCCTGCGACGCGCTGTCGGTGGCCTGTTCACGAACGACACTTTCCGACTGATACGCTTCCGACGTCGCGATCAGATACAACACGGATTTAATGTCGTACTTCTCGTCCTGCAGGTACATGGCGAGTGCATCAAGCAGATCTTCATTCCACGGTTTCGACTGCATCGCATCCAGTGGATGCACGATCCCGCGTCCCATCAGCTTATACCACAGGCGATTCACGATTGTGCGTGTAAATCGTCCGTTGTCCGGATGCGTCATGAGGGCCGCCAGTTGCCGCAGCCGTTCTTCTTTCGGCGCTGTGGGATCGATCGCACCAAGTTCCGGAAACAGCCACTTCGCCTCCGACTTCCGACCAACGGGCTTGTCACAACGATGAATCTCCATTGGTTGCGATGCATAGATCGCGGCCAGTCCGTAGGCTTCGTCCAGTTTCCAGCGATCAATGAAACTGTCATGGCACGAGGCACATTTCATGTTGATGCCGAGGAACGACTGCGAAACGCTCTGCGCGAACTGAATTTCCACCGTCTGTCCCGCGCTGACTTCGCCACGCCACCGAATGCCGTCAATGTAGCCCTGACTCGCTGCCGTCGGCGGCGCGATCAGTTCACGTGCAAACTGATCAAAAGGCTTATTTGTCAGCAGTGCTTCGTAAAGCCATCCGCTGACCTGCTGTCGACCGCCTGTAATAAAACCAGTGCCGCTGTAATCATTCCGCAACAGATCATTGAAAAATGTCAGCCAGTGGTCGGCGTAAGAAATTCGATCCTCAAGCAACTGACGGACGACTTTTTGCCGTTTGTCCGAAGCCGTATCAGCCAGAAACGCGGCAAGCTTCTCTGGCTCCGGCAACAGCCCTGCCAGATCCAGACTCACACGCCGCAGAAAGACAGCGTCGTCGATGCGTTCTGGTCTCGCCACCTGGTGTGCCGACAGGTCTGCATCCAGAATCCGATCGATCGGATTTTCACGTCCGTCAACGATCGGAGGAAGATCCGGACGCCGCGGTTTCAGCAGTGGTTCCCATGCGACCGGTGCAAAAGAAAATCCATCGTCCCACGGCACGCCATCAGCAATCCATTTTCTTAATGTCGCAATTTCAGCGACGGTCAATCGTGCCTGATCCTCAGGAGGCATCTGAATCTCTTTGTCCGTTGCCAGAATCAATTCGATCAGTTTCGATGCGTCCGGCTTGCCGGGCTGCACGTTGCCGGAATCGACAAGGAGTTCCCGCGTATTCATCGAGAAGCTGCCCTTCGCCTCTCGGCCTCCGTGACAACTGACGCAGTGCTTCTGCAGAATCGCGACAACGTCATGCGCGAAATCTGTGGCTGCCAGGTCCGTCTGCGCATACACAAATGATGGCAGTCCAGCGATTGGCAGCAGCATCAAACAACATCGGATCATGGCAATTCTCAGTCGCATCATGGTTACTTTACTGGGAGTCTATCTGATTACCGCCGGTTTTGTGAGCGGCACGGCACTAGCGGGGTGTTGATTTAGTGCTCAGGGGCATCGAATTCGTTTAACCCGATGCCAAAGGCGAGGCAATTCCGTGCGAATCCTCCCCTTCGGGTCGGGTTAAA
>JAYSPO010001627.1:0-5752 GCA_043722015.1 Candidatus Kuenenia sp.
GGCAGATGTCTGGCAATTTCCGGAACGGCGCTGCGCTTGGTCCGGCCTACAGACTCGGCCCGAACTCCCGGGGCTTCCTTCGCTTCGCTCAGTCCAGCCCCGGCCACCCGATCCACTTAAGCGAGAGTGAAAAAGCACTCACGGGACTGATGGACGGGACAGATCGAAACGATCAGTCGTGCGGCAGTAGGATGCGCCGCCGAGACGACCAATCAAATCCAACAGCCCGGGATCGGCCCAGCCGGCGTCATCCAAAACAGCATCGTCCAGATGCAGATGCACGATCTTCCCCACCACTATGTTGGCACCGCCGGGGCCGGGGGCCAAAGCCAGATGGTGAAGCAGCGTGCATTCCAGACTCACCGGCGATGCCTGCACGCGGGGCGGTTTCACGATGCTCGACGCAGCCGTTTCAATGCCCGTGAGTTCAAACTCCGATTCCTCCGGCGGCAGTTCCGCAGAACTCAGATTCATCGCTTCCGCAAGTCGAAACGGGACAGCGTTGATCACAAATTCGCCGGTGTCCAGAATGTTTTTCAGAGAATCCTTCGGCGTCCCGTCACGGCGATTGGACGGACAAAACGCGATGCTCGGCGGCTTCGCACCGACACCCGTGAAAAAGCTGAACGGCGCCAGATTTGTGACACCGGATAATGAAACCGTCGAAACCCACGCTATCGGTCGCGGCGCGATGATGCGAATCAGATGCTGGTACAGCGTGGAAGCAGAAATCTGTGCGGGATCAATGTTCATAACGTTGGGCGGTTTATCACTCAAGCCACTTTGTCCATCGGGATCAGGCGTGGAATGGCAATCCGGAGTCCCACGACGTGACCGCAGTGCGCCTGCAATTCCGGAAAGCTGAATCGCAGAAAACGCACCAGTTCTTCCGGAGCCTGCGACTGCAGATACTCCTTCGCAAACACGGCCATCTGGCGATCATATCCTTTCTGACTTCCGGTGTGCATGTAACACGCACCGCCGAATCGCCGGATATCTCCATTGAACTGCGGACTGATGTGGTACAGTTCATGAAAGACGGTAATCATTTTTTCTTCAAACGACAGGTTCAGAAATCGGGGAAGAAAAAACGTCAGGATGTACAGCGCCTCGCGGCCCTGGTGCGTCACACGCTGCACGGTCCACGGTCGTCCTCGTCGCCGTTCCACCGTTGCGCCACCTTCAAAACGCAGGGGCGTCAGTCGGGCCTGAATGCCCCATTCGACCGGGGATCGGGTCTGTGAGAACGTCACCGGCACCTCCGGCATCCGCACATGGCGGAACTCCGGATGTCGTCGACAGATATCTTCGCACAGAGCTGTCATCGCCCGGCAAAAATCAAAATGTTGCGCCACGCTGGTCACTCTCCCGATCCTTCGGAAGTTCATTAATCCTGTAAATGCTACGACTACTCGCGACGCAGCGTAGATCGACGATCAGTTTCCGACAAGTTCAAACACAAAGATCACGGATCGAATTTGATCAATCGCCTTGGCTCCTATTGCACTCTGATTTCGTCCCTTTTCGTGAAGTCAGATTGGGTCAGCTTTGCTTGATTGAAGAGGATGTCAGATGATTCACCCGTGGATGACGAGACGTCGGCACCGATTAACATGCCGTTGTTTCCTGTTTGAGGGCGAATCCTGGTGTGGTCACTTCTTTCATGGATTGAGCTACCGCTATTGCGTCGGGAACTGCTCGAGGCATCTCACAAGCGGCGAACGTACGCATTGCGGACGGTGATCGCGGTCATCCATGTCGTGGGTTTCCTGCTGTATTACTTCAGCGTCTACTCACGGCGTGGTTCGATCAGGCAGTTTTCGGGGGAAGGAGTGGATGCGGTCTACATTCAGATCATGATCGACATATTTGCGGTTGTGCTCCTGTTGCCGGCAATGGCGTGTTCAGCGATCGCCGGAGAACGGGAAAAGCAAACCCTCGGCCTGTTGCTCATTTCACGTATCCGACCCTTTGCGCTGGTCATCGAAAAATTGCTCTCGCGTCTGCCGCCGATGAGCACCTTACTATTGATTACAGTCCCCATGCTGGGCGTAGCGTTTCTGCTTGGTGGCGTGGAACTGGGCGACGTGCTGCTGATTCTGTGTCTTCAATGGTGGTCGTTTCCAGAAGTGATTGGCCTGAGAATCCGAGCCGAAGAAGTCTGCCTGATCACCGATGCGGGCGTGCTTCTTACGGGGCTGATGATGATTGCTGGTGTCGGCTGCCGCACGTTTGCCGCCGAACGATCCCGGGAGACGCTTGACATTCTGCTCACAACGCCCATTCGTAATCGCGATCTGCTGAATCAGAAATTGTCCGGCGTGAACCGCATCCGCTGGTACATTCTCGGGGGAGTGTTGATCACCGGGCTGGTGCATCTGTTCGTCGTCGATATGACATATCTCTACGGTCGTTATCCGGTCAGATGGCGAACGCCGTATGACTACATTTTGAATCACTCTCGGAATCATGCATGGGGATACTTGCCGCTCAATTTCGTGTTCAGTCTGTTGCATGCATTTGTCTATCTGACGATCATGAAATGGGCCGCTGTCGGCTTCAGTCTGATATTCCGGACGCAGATGAAAGCCATGATGGCGACTCTGGTGGCTGCAATCGGTTTGTGTGCGCTGCCTTTCGTCGGAGCCATGATTCCGCTGGTTCTGCAGTCAATCGTGCCGAAGCAATTCCCGGCATTCCTGTTTTCGTCGCCGTTGATTATCTGGGGATTGAATGAAACGGGTGAGTTGCGGGATTTGGTGCCAGCCAGTTCCTTCCTCGGTGTGATGGAAGGCAAATGGACCGCTTTCCATCACGATCCTGAACTGTCGGTGTTCAAGAGAAACGGCATGTCACAAGGCAAACTTGTTTCAATCAACCTGCTGATTTACGGAACAATGGCCCTTGTCCTGAAATACGGCATTTTGCTGCTGCTGCCGCGAATTCTCGGGCGTCGGGATGCTGATGTTTCGTAGGCGATGTCGCTCCGCGACTCGCATTCCATTTCACGGGCGTTCGAAAACAAAGCCACTTGGAGGGAAGGACAACCCTGGACTCGATCACCGGGAATCCTATTTCGTTTGGTCGATGGACGCGGATCTCGATCGCAGGCTGAAAGCCTACGCCACGTCCGTCAGCCGCTTCACCAGAATTGTAGCATAGCTTCCGCGGGGCAGATCGAACGACAAAGTCAGCTTGCTGCGGCGTTCGTGCAGCTCATCGTCGGCGACTGAGCATGTCAGACCTGCCGGGCGAATGAGGACGCGACGCATTCCCTTCGAAAAGAAACTGTCACGCGGATACTTCACTCGGATTTCCCGAAGCTCAATCTTTTCTTCCTGCAGGACGGCATCCAGCAGGTCACCGGGCAAGCCTTCCGGTCGTTCGATGCGTGCACACGGAAGCTGCAACTCGGCCACATGCAGTGTCGCAGCCGCTTCGGTGGACAAAGCCAAAGGAAACACACATCGTCCGCTCAGCAGGTCAAAGCTGGCCAATGAGGCGGGATCGCTGTGCGCCTCAATGAACCGCGTGAGCCAGCGATTCCACAACGCCGACTGATACGCCGAAAGATAAAGCCCCCGCAGATCGATATTGATCCGCGCCAGGGCACCGCGGAAGTCAGGATCGCGTCCAACTTTCACCTTGTCCGACAGGTGAGTCACGATGCTGCGACGATGCGAACGATCGAGGCGCTGCTGACATTCGGGCCACTGCCCCCACAACTCACGCAGCAACTGTTTCTGCTGTTTTTCCGCTGACGAATCGTTGACGTGGGGATCGGCCAGGGCCAGCCACAACGCGCGCTCCCAATCGCTCAGGCACCATGCCCGCGCGATCCAGTCGCCGGAAACGCCGAGTGACCCGAATCGCTGATCATCAAAGTAGTTCGGCAGTCCTGTCTGCTGCACCTGAGTGATCGCGGCCTGAGCTTTCTCTACTTCGGCAGGCTGCATGTCGCGGAGGACGAGCTGAAATCGGTTGCCGTGGAAATCGGTCGGCGTGAACGGGGCGTTGGTCTGGCCGAGGTATTCCAGCGCGAACGAATCCTGTCGCAACGCTTTTCGGGGACCGCTGTGAATGGTCAGATGCTGCGTCGTGACGGCGTGACGATCCTTCAGACCGCCATAACTGATTCGTTTTCGCGGCACTTTCCAGCGTTCCACGATGGCGGTGATTGCTTCCGGTGTTCCGATTGACGTTTTCGTCAGTCGATACAACGCAAACGGGCCGTTGTGTGTGACCAGGTCAGTGAGTTCTTCGACCTGAAAGTCTTCAGGCAGTCTTCGCAGTTTCACGCGAGGGGATTCCAGAAAGTAATACATAGAGAAACGGTGCTACTGGTCTGTTGATTTAATCGTTTAACGGCAAGCCGCAGGCATCGTTGCCGCAATTCGCCTACGCCTGCGGCTCGCCGTTAAACGAAAATGCCGAATCTGAAGCCTAAATCAACTGCCCGCTAGCCAAGTGTCACGGTTTCACGATGCAGTCGCAACTGGCCGCAGGCCGCATCGATGTCTGCACCCTTGCGTTTTCGTACGGTGGCCGTAATACCGCGGTGTTCCAGGATTTCAAGAAACTGTTGTGTGTCGGGATCACGCGGAGCGGTCATCACCAGTTCAGACACGCCGTTCATGGGAATCAGATTGACGTGGGCATTGCGACCTCGAAGCAACGACGCAAGTTCTTCAGCATGTTCCGGCTGATCGTTGATCCCTGACATGAGCACATACTCATAGGAAATCCGCCGGCCGGTCATTTCAAAATAGTCGTCCGCCGCCAACAGAATTTCCTGAATGCCGATACTCCTGTTGACCGGCACAATCTCGGTTCGCAATGCATCATTTGGTGCGTGCAGTGAAACGGCGAGATTGTACTGATGCCCGGACTGAGCCAGCTCGCGAATCCTGTCCGGGAGCCCGACGGTCGAGACTGTAATTCGGCGTGCCCCGAGTCCGAAACCGTCTTTCGCGGTGAGAAAGGTCAGTGAATCCATCAGTCCCTGATAATTTGCGAGCGGTTCACCGATCCCCATCACAACGACGTTGGTAATGCGTTCGTCATCCTTCATCATCCGATGGAGGACCAGCACCTGTTCGATAATCTCCGTCGGTGTCAAATTGCGTTTCACGCCCAGGAGACCACTTGCGCAGAACACACAACCCATGGCACAGCCAACCTGAGTGCTGATGCAGACCGTACGACGATCCGGATCGCGCATCAGGACGCACTCGACCAGTTCACCGTCCTGCAGCCTGAGCAGCAGCTTCTCGGTTTCATCCTTCGAAATCTGGTGTCGCACAACTTCAAACGGCGAAAACCGGAATTCCGCCGTGAGCTGCATTCTGAGTTCGGTTGGCAGATCAGTCATCTGTTCAAATGACTGAATACGGCGCTGGACCAGCCAGCGACGAATCTGTCCCGCACGGAATCTCGGCTGCCCGACGGTCGCCAGCCATGCCGTGAGTTCAGCAATGTTCAGATCCATGATCGCACGGCGCGATGGAGTCTGAAGTTCGATCACGGGCAATCCGGATTGTGTCTGAGAAGTTGACTGTGGCACAGAGGTTCTGCTGGTTTCGGCTGAAGAACGGGGAAGAATGGAATTTGGCAGTATACAACGGATCGCTCCAAATACAGCGGAATGCTTCAAGGAGGGTGTTGATTTAATGGGGTCAGACCCCCTACTCACGGTATTCGAAGCCAAAATCGTTTGCTTTTTCGCTTCGACTGCCGTCATGAAGGGGTCTGA
>JAYSPO010001628.1:0-2773 GCA_043722015.1 Candidatus Kuenenia sp.
CGCGGGCCAACGGCCGACGGTCGCCCCAAGCCTGACGTTGTTGCACCGGGCGAACGCATTCTGTCGTGCAATACCAGGCTGCCCTCAGGCAAGAGAAAGAACGCCGTATCAATCAACGACCTCTACCGCACTGAAAGCGGCACCAGCATGGCCTGTCCGCACGTGTCAGGATTGCTTGCAGCATTCTTGTCGGTGCGTCAGGAATACAAGGGCCGCCCTGATGACGTGAAAAGGATCCTCCTCGACAACTGCAACGATCTCGGCCGTGACCGCTATCATCAGGGAGCGGGTATGCCAAACCTGATGAAAATGCTGACGAATACGTGATCACTATCTCGTTGAAGGACAATCACCGTGCTTTTTCAGAGATCCGAGGTTGTCGCTACCGCAAGTATCAAGGCTCGTGCTCGCACTGCAAGTATTGCCGACGGGGATCTGGAGAAAGGCGTTCAACTACGAATGCTGCGTGATTCGGCAGCGGAGTAGCTGCGAACGCGATGACTTTATGAAACCAAATGGAGGGAACGTTCGATGAATACCGAAATGCAGTATCAAGTGCTGCTGCTGGGGCCAGACAAGGATAAGTCCTGTCCGAGTTTGACAAATGTGTCGTCCACAAGGGGAACTCAGTTCGTGAAGGAACTTGCTGAGCGAATTCAGGACCTCGGCCTTCATCCGGACACGCACTTTCTGTTGACATCAGATGTACGACGAATGAATCCTGACAGCCCTGCGGTCGTTGTCTGGTTTGACAACGCAAACACAGCGTCCCATGAGGAGACGCGGGAACTTGAGAACCTTGCGGATCGAGGCATTCCCATCTTTCCGGTAGTGGATTCGCTGGATGGATATCCTTCCCGAGTGCCGCCCTTGCTTCAACCTCTGAACGGCAAGCCCTGGGACAAACGCGATGAAGTGATCACCGGCACGTTAACGGCATTGGGCCTGCTTCGTTCGGCCAAGCGAGTCTTCATCAGCTACAAACGCAGCGAGACGACCGGGATTGCCCGTCAGTTGTTTCGTGAGTTGCAGCTTCGTGGATACCAGGCGTTTCTGGATACAGCGAGAATTGCTCCCGGCAAAGATGTGCAGGCAGATTTGGTTTCTGAACTGGCGAATGTGGATGTGATTATTCTTCTGCATTCGAAAGAAGCCCTCAATTCTATTTGGGTGATGGAGGAAATCATTGATGCTCACATTCGCGGAACGGAAGTCATCGACCTGTTGTTTCATGATGCAAAACGTCAGTCCGATCTGGATCTCGCAATTCCGTACGACGTTCCACCGGGGTCGGTCAACAATTTCGGCGATGGTGAAAGCATTACTTTGGCCGAGCCTTTTCTTGAACGGCTGTTGACGGACGTTGAACGCTATCGCATTCGCTCCGTGCAGACTCGACGAAATCGGATTATCCGACAACTGACGGAAGACGCCGAAACTCTGAATATCCCCGTCGCCAACCGCCTCACCGGCAGCATTGCGATGCCACATGTTCCGTATCTGGAATTCACGTTGGCGGGCTCGAATGTTGTGGCCGCAATCGTCAGCCAGGGGATTCCTGACTCGCGAGAAGTCCACTCCCGTGATTCGGTAATCAAAAGTGCCGCCAACGCTGCTGTCTCATTCAGCTCCACCATTTCCAGCTCGCGAATCGTCTACGATGAATACGGCGTCCTGAATGACGACCTGCGGCATCTCGGATGGTTGAACCATCTGACAAAGTCGGCTGCCGGAACTGCATCAGCTCCCGCCGTGGAAACGCTTCGACTTTGCGATGCTTTCCAGTGGCTCAAGGATTCTGGACGGAGTGCAACATGACTACTCGAAAGACCGTCTTTCTGTCGGCCAGTATTCCGGTCAAGGGACGCGAACCGTTTTATTCGGATTTCGAAGAACGATCGGCGTTCTACCGCAGAAATATCCGGGAGGCCGTCCTGGCACTGGTTGGTGTGTGTTATGAACTGGATCTGGACCTTGTCTTCGGCGGACACCCGGCGATCACGCCGTTGGTCCATCGTGCGGCAAAGTCGCGTGGCCATGATTTTGGCAGCATATCGCCCGAAGAATTCGGACCTCTTGGTGAACAGATGACTCAGTCAGTGCCTCGAAAAAACCACGATTCATCCGGAGATCGTCGACTCGACCGAGTCGACTGGAAGATCGTGGTCTATCAATCGATGTACTACGAAAACTTTTTTCCTCCGGAAGTCCGAGACTTCCAGAATCGCCACGCCGGATTCTTCGAGCCGGTCCCGGCGTTATCGGAGTTCCCGGTTCCCTTATCTGCAAAAGACATTAACCAACATGCCGCGCAACTCAATATTGCTGCCATGCGCGATCGCATGATCAACGACTTCGACGGCCAGTACTGCTGCGGCGTTTTCATAGGCGGCATGGAAGGCATCATGGACGAGTTCGCTCGCTTCCGATCATCATGGCCGGATGCTCCGTGTCTGCCCTTGACATCGACCGGCGGAGCAACCGCCATGGGCTGGCCCACATCGAGCGACGCCGTCTTTCTGTCAGCGATCCCCAAAACGCACCCTCGCCCGCCGCAGGAACCGCTCCGTGCACAAGTCGCTGCGAACCGAGCCACCGCCGACGACCAGGTCCGCCTCCTGCTCCAAGACGCCGAGAAACCAGGCCAGATCACCTATAGAACTCTGTTCCCCAGACTAATCCTGATGCAAGCGACAGCCATATGGAGTGCGGCGACTTGTCGCCGCTTTACCTTTCCAACACGGCATTTTTGTCAATCGGCGTGGGAAGACAG
>JAYSPO010001629.1:0-5545 GCA_043722015.1 Candidatus Kuenenia sp.
TAAACCTGGAATTGAAATGGAATGTTCGTTGTTTTCCCAAACCGATTGACAAAAACGCCTTCTCGGAAAGGCAAAGCGGCGACAAGTCGCCGCACTCCAGATAACTGACAAATGGAGAGCGAAATTCCGCCAGATGGGCGACGCTCATTTTTCCAGTTCCAGATACAGCGGCAGATGCCGGTAATAGACTTCCAGCATCAACAGATTCAGGCACGTCACATAATGCCGTCCGCCCGCACTGGACCATTTTTCCGGGATCGGCCGAGCGGGATCCCAGCTGCCGCTGCCAGTGCCGTCTTTGCTTTGTGTCTCTACCAGAGAACCCCGCAGACTATTGTTCCAGTCACTCCAGTACTCTCCCTGCATGTGAAACATCACTTGAGTCGCATAGTACCAGTAGTACGAATCGCGCTGGCCAAAATTCGGCAGACGGGTTCTCAGGAAATTCGCACCGGCGATCAGCTGAGCGTCATCGCGTTTGGCTCCCAGATACTGTCGCATCAGCAAGCCTTCTGCCGTCATGGTCGGACTGGCATCGCGAGAAGGGTGGTAGCTGAACTGTCCGGCTGACGTCTTGCTCTGCACCGAATCCAGCCACCTGCCGACACGCACGTAGGCGTCTTTCGGCACGGTCAGGCCGGACATTTCACCGCTTTTCAAAGCCATCAATTGCCAGCCGGAAACCGACGTGTCGGATTCAAATTTCGGACGGTATCGCCAGCCTCCGAATTCCGGATGCTGTGAATCGACGATGAAGTTCAACGCCCGCTGCGCTGGCCCTTTCAACGCCACATCCTTCGTCATACCGTACGCTTCGCACAACGCAATGGATGCCATGCCGTGGCTGTAAAACCACACGAAATCTGACTCGTCCGCAAAGAGATCGCCGTCCGGCTTCTGACGCTTGAGTAACCAATTAACGCCACGATTCACAACATCCTGGTACTTTCCTGACTGATGCGTATAACCCGCACCGAGATATGCCAGCAGCGCCAGTCCGGTGGCGGCACTGTCAGCGCGAAAGCTGCCCTGACCAAGGTCGGCGGTGGGTTCGCCAGGGAAATCATTGATACTCCAATGACCGTCCGGATACTGATTCAATGCCAGCCATACGAGTCCCCGTTCAACGGCCTCTTCAGATTCCGGAGAACCGCCCAGCGTCCTGGCAGCTTCACGCCGGGCTTCGGACGTTCGTATGGACAAGCTCTCTGCAATTCGTGCTTCAGAAGATCCGCCAAGTCCCGGGACGGATTTCCTGATCATGCCCGCGACGACATCCGCCGAGGCCAAGGTTGGCTGACTGTTTCCGACACCAGCCCGCCGACTGCCGACGCCGACTCGCGCGGGTTGCGAAGCGTTCAAACCCGACGGTGTTCCTGCGGTCGCAACGGGACCGCTGCTGCCGGGCAATCCGGCAGATCGACGCGGAACCGAATTGACCCGAGGCCCCGCCAAACCGCTGGACGCCATCGCACTCCCGATCGCTGCTGCCTGAGGCCCCGCAAACACAAGTGTCCCGCTCTGTTCGGCGACTGCAGCACCCGCAGGCAGACTGGCAATCGCAGCGGAAGAACGCGACATCGCCGGTCCCGGATTCGTACCGCCGACAAATCCGGCATCGGCATTCAGCATTGCACTTGGTTCTGTTCCCCGTCCAGCGACACCCGCAGACGATGACCGCGTTGGTCCGGATTGCTTTCCGGAAGACGACGCAGGACCTGAAGGACCTCTGACGGATCCGTTTGGGGTCGATCGCGATGGAAGTCCGTTCGTGCTCCGCCCAACCGAAGTGCTGGCAGGCCCGGCGATGATCGCTTCTCCGTTCTTCGTTCCGTTACCTTCCGCGACCGCGACTCCGACTTCATTGGCGGTCGTTCCTACGGCATCGGCCCGGCGTCCTGTGCCGCGCCCCGTCATCCCCGGTTGTCCGTTTGCATTTCCGAGCGCCGGTTGATTACCGCCGTTGGCTGATCTGGCGACTGTGGTTCCGGAAATTTGTCCATTCGATTGACCAGCACCCGTAGCCGTCGATGATCCGTCCGCCCCGGATCCTGCCGGCACTGATGCCGCAGTGCCGCGTCGATTGGATGTGGCCGCTGAAGACTCAGCCATCGCTGGCGCGCCGACCCCGGTGGCAGATGCCACTTCCACACTTTCCGCGCCGGCGTTCCCTGCGGCGACGCTTCTATTTGGGCTGCTGCGTGCCATCGAGACTGCGCCGCCAGTTGTCGGAGCGATTGCAGATGGATCACCGATTCCCGCAGCCCGTTCAGCCCTCGCGCGACTTACGGTTGGGCTGCCTGAAGATGCCGGCGCATTGTTCTTCGCTGGCTCACCGGTCGATCCGGATGCCGCTGCGGCCTGCTGGCGTGCGATTTCAATCTGCTGTTCCTGAGCATCCATTTGCTGAGCGTCGGAAGTAGCGACTTTCACGTCTTCACTGGCAGCCATCGCTGCTTCAGGTCCTGTATTCGTCTTCGCTGCCATGTCATTCTGCACCTCTTCCGGACTGCTCGCCGCCTCGGCTCGCTGAGCCTGCAACTTTGCTGACTCAGGCTGCGGATCTGCGGACGCGATTTCAGTCTGTTCCCGCTCGATCGCCGGTGCTACGCTGGATTGTTTTGCCTGCTCCATCTGCACATCCAGCATCGGCTGCGCGCTGTCGGCCGTAGCAACGTCTGGTGCGTCAGCCAGCTCTGGCGTCGGCAGATCGCTCTCGTTTGCCTGGCGTTCCATGTCTGCTGCGGCGTCGGCGGCGAGTTTGATGTGTTCCAGACGTTCCAGAGGTTCGAGCTTCTCGACGGCCGGAGCCTGTGTCGCATCGACGGGTTGTGGCTTGTTCGCGTCGGCAATCTCCATTTCTGAACGTTTAACATCAACGTTGTTATCCGGCGTCGGAGCGTCTGATTGCTGCTTCCATGCAGAATCAGAATTCGGCGTATCTTCGTCAGCATAATCCGGCATTGTGAACTCTTCCGGCGTCGCTCCGGGCAATTCGGCGGCAGCCGCAGGCAGCGGTCGGGGGCCGCTGAATTCGACAACGGAAACGGACAGACACAGCAGGAAATGCATCAGCAGACTGATGGCGATCGCCCACTGCAGGCGGCGTTTTATCACTCCCCGCACCAAAAACGTGACGGCGACCAGCATGACCACCAACGCCGTGGCCCACGCGATCTGCCCGGGCAGTTGATCCATGCCGGGCAGTGGAACAACTTTCGCGTCGGTGAACAAAACGGCCATACCCTGGAGCGCCACGATCCCACACGCCATCGCTATGGAGAGGGCTCCGAACATCCGCAGACGCTGGCCAGCGGTAAGATCCTTCAAATCATCATCTGCAATTCGGATCAGATCCCTCATGGACCTCCACCCTCCGTGATTTCGTGCGGTGGCAGTACTGCGACACGATAATCGCGAATCTTTGCCTGATTGCAGAGACTCATCACTTTTGCAATATACTTCCAGTCCGATCGTTCATCGCCTCGGATCACGATCGGCTGATTTCCCGGATTGTTGATTTCCGCCCGCTGCAGCCGTTCACCCAGTTGAGCCTCTGAATGCATTTCACCGCCTACGTAAAACTCGCCCCGTGAATTCACATTGACGATCATCTCTTTCGGTCGCATCACCATCGGCATCGCGGCGACTGCGTCAGGCAGATGTGCATCAAGCGAACCTTCACCCGAGACCTTCGATTCTTCATCAAACCGGCTGGCGACCATGAAAAACAGCAGCAACTGAAACACGCAGTCGATCATCGGCGTCATGTCAATGTTGCGTCGGCTGGCGTTACGGTTCTTGAATCGAAATCGCATGGTTGTAATTCTGTCGATCAGAACGTGGGATAAGTTTCCAGCTTGTCAACATGGCCAAACTGTTTTTCTGCCCCTACCCGATTCTATGTGTCGTCATTTCCCAATCCGTCATTTGTTTTGAATCGTCTTTTAAGATCTGTCTTCAGGCCCAACGGGCTGGTCCTATGTCAGCCTGGGGCAACGCCCCAGGTTTCGTTCAAAACAATGTTCGCATCGCCCCAACGGGGCGATCCTAACCTGATATTCGTATTAGTGCCGCCCCTTTGGGGCTCAATAACTCACTCGTGTTTCCTTCCTGGGGCGTTGCCCCAGGCTGACATAGCGCCGGCCCGTTGGGCCTGAATGCACGTTGTAAACTCGTTTTTCCTGACTGCACATGGAATTCGGTAGGGTCAGCTTTTCTTCATGAAACCAAGGCAAGCCGACAGCTTACCTCATTGCCTGAATTCATGCCTCGGTCAAAAAGTCGCCTGGGCCTGTCGCTCCCTATGGCAACTGCGGCTGTTCCTTCCCGTCAGCAATTGCCACAGGTCGTGTCGGTTTCCGGTTCTTCAGTTCTAAATCTCCGGACTGGGTAGTCGCCACGATGTCTGGTTTAGAATTCGTCCCTTTAAGAACCACTCCCGACGCATCGCTCTTCATCGTGACGCGCCATTTGCCTTCGAAGCGTTCGAACAACGGCAGGATTTCGTTAAACACATCCTCCATGCCTCGCAGGAGCCGTTCAATCCGGCCTTCCAGGGAATTGGCGATAATGATCGCCGGGATCGCCACACATAATCCAGCAAACGTTGTGACTAATGCTGTGTAAATCCCCTGTGCCAGTTCCTGGCCCTTCGCCGCACCTGTAGCAGCAGTTGTACTCATCACCATAAAGGCCATAATCATGCCCTGAACTGTACCCAGCAGACCAAGCAACGGGGCAACGCTGACCGAGACATTAATTGGACGGATATTCTGAGCCAACTCGTCAGCCTCCCGACTGACTGCATCTTCTACGGCCTTTTCGAGTTCCGCATGCGGTCGTCCGACTTTCAGAATTGCCGCCTGAATCACTCGCCCCAGCGGGGAGCGAAACTTCTGGCATTCATCGTACGCCAGGCGTGGGTCGATGCCGATGTTTGGTTGATTGAGTTTTTGCAGAGCGACAAGCAGACCACGCGGAATGATTCTGCCTTTCTGCAATCCGACGCGGCGTTCCAGGGCAAAAGCCAGGACGACGATCGAACACAGTCCGATCGGGATCATGAACACGCCGCCCCGCACCGCCAGATCCCACAGGAACGGCAATGGCTGCGGCACGCCCATGCGCGTCAATTCGTTCGCAGCTTCAACAGGCATGTTCACGACCGGTACCTCCGAAATCGCAACTTCGACAGCAGGAACTTCGACCTGCGCACACAATATCGGCGCTTCGATCGCACAACAGACTGTTGCCGCCAGGATCGCAGCAGAAGCCCGTCGAAAAGAGTGTTTCATTTTGGCCATAGGAGGTGTCCGGTGTGATTCTTAAAGCGGGCTTCGCCCGCACCCCATAGTTGCCCGTCACTCCGTGGCGGGAAGGCTCGCGTCGGAGACACGGGCAACAATAATGCGAGCGCGGTGCGCGCGTAAAACAGAGTAAGTCTCTAAACAAGCGACCTTTGGAGTGCGGTGACTCGTCACCGCTTTCTTTTTCAAGCAATTTGGCCTTGGGAACGACATTCGTTTGTTCTGCGGACTAAACC
>JAYSPO010001630.1:0-1647 GCA_043722015.1 Candidatus Kuenenia sp.
CATCAACCGACTGCTTGATCATCCGCGCCGGGCGCTCTCCATCACGAACTTCGGCAGAATTTGCCGCTGCCTCCAAACGCGGTATTCTCATGGTGGGCCAGTGCGGCTGATCACCGTGCTGGCCCATGCTTCGAGAAGGTCACAGCCTTTCTTGCGGCCAGTGCCTACGGGTGCGGCGAATAGTCAGTCAGCGTCATGTAGACGGAATCCACTTTCTCCACTAGTTTGCCGTCTCGCTGAGTTTCTTCCGCGACTTTCTTCCATTCCGGATCATCCCTGAAAGCCTTCCATGATGCATCGGCAGCATCCTTGTCTTTGTGAGCGATCACGTAAATCAGCGTGTTTGGCTTGTCCACGGGCGTCCAGTACATAATGTTCTTCATGCCGTGCTTTTCGAACAGCTTCATGGTGTGATTGCGAAAACGGGCGTTGAGTTCGTCCAGTTTTCCTTCCGGTGTGTAATACGTTCGAAGTTCATACAGCATTGGTTTTTCCTCAGCGGCAGTTTCCGTTTCAACCTTCTTTTCATCATTAGCCAATACTGACTGAAGAGTGTCGGTATGAGAAACTGCAAATGTGACGGCGATCCCGCAAGCGAGTCCGCACCAGAATTGAAATCGGTTCATGGCCTGTTCCTTAGAGTGAATTTTGAATGTGCAACGTGCGACCGGAGTCTAACAGAATGAACTCGACATCGGCGACTGACTGGCGATTGGAAAGTGGCGATCCCACGATTATGCTCCGTTCATAATGACACAGATGACTCTCGCGCACCACGAAATCCTGCAGGCTACCGAGCAGGTTAATGCGCTGTTGCTTTCAAAACGCAACGAGCACGGCTGGTGGACCGGGCGGTTATCGACATCGGCACTTTCGACGGCGACGGCGGTCATGGCGCTGCACAAGGCGGTTGCGGCGACAAAGAATGAGACTCAAAAGCAGCGATGGCAGAAACTGGTGGATGGCGGGTTAAAGTGGCTCGCCGACCATCAGAACTCCGACGGTGGCTGGGGTGATACGGTCCTGAGCATTAGTAATATCTCGACGACGATGCTCGCTCATGCCGTGTTTCGCGTGAGCGCCGCTGCACAATGGGATGTCTTCATTGCATCGTCTGCCGCGTACATCGCAAGCGCCGGCGGTGTGGCAGCAGTCATCAAACGTTACGGCAAAGATCGCACGTTTTCCGTTCCCATTCTGACGCACTGCGCGCTGGCGGGGATTGTGGAATGGAAGAACGTGATTCCTCTGCCGTTCGAACTCGCCTGCGTGCCCCAGCGCCTGTATGCTGCCGTCAGGATGCCCGTCGTGAGCTATGCGCTGCCGGCGCTGATTGCAATCGGGCTGGTGATCTTCAAACATCAGGGTCACTGGAATCCCGTGCTGCGATTCATTCGCCGAAAAGCCATCGCGCCGTCTCTGCGCGTGCTGGAATCCATCCAGCCACCGCACGGGGGATTCCTGGAGGCAACGCCACTGACAAGCTTTGTCTGTATGAGCCTGCTCGGCTGTGACCTGTTCGATCATGTCGTGACACAGCGCTGTCTGCAGTTCATCGAAGCGTCCGTCCGCGAAGATGGCAGCTGGCCGATTGATACGAATCTGACGACGTGGGAGACGACGCTGAGCGTGAATGCTCTCGGCGAG
>JAYSPO010001631.1:0-3604 GCA_043722015.1 Candidatus Kuenenia sp.
GCAGCCGACGCGAACGCCGTGCATTCCGCAAGGTTCCTGCTGAATCTGTGGATGCCGGCACGCGAATGGCAGTGTGGCAGATTCGATATGAACGAAGCCATTCAAAGCTGGGATCGAGTCCACCGACGAGCATTCCTTGATTGGGCCGCACGCGAAACGAACACTGCCTGATCGCACACATGGATGAACGGAATCCGGGTGTGGCGACCGACGTCTTACTTCGCCCGGAAAAATCGATTGCTGATGGGAAACACCCCTTGCCTGCCATCATCGAACAGGCCGGCCATAACGCTCGCTTTGCGTATGAGGAATTCTTCCATGCCAAGATACGCAATGCACACACGCGGCGAGCGTATCGGCGTGCAGTGCTCTGCTTTCTTCAATGGTGCGAATGCCGGCAGAGACAATTGCAGGAAGTGTCACCGGCAGACGTCGGGATCTACCTCGATGGTCTGACATTGTCCGTCGCCAGCAAAAAGCAGATTCTGGCGGGGCTCCGACACTTTTTCGACGGAATGGTGACCCGGCACGCGATCGCGCTGAATCCCGCACTGTCCGTGCGAGGCGAACGCTATCAGGTCATGGAAGGCAAGACGCCAGAGATCACAATCAAGCAGGCTCGCAAGCTGTTGTCGTCCATCAACACGGACAACGTTGTCGGACTTCGCGACAAGGCAATCATGTCAATTCTGATCTATACTGCATCCCGAGTTGGTGCAGTCGCTCGACTGAAACTTAAAGACCTGTACGACACCGGCGACCAGTATTGTCTGCACTTCCTCGACAAAGGCGGCAAGTCGAGAGAAATCCCCGTGCGGCATGATCTGCAAAGCCTGCTGCGATCTTACCTTCAATCTGCCGGTTGCCAACTGGATGACGTCACCGATCATCCGCTCTTTCGCACATCGATTCGCAAAACGAGAACACTGAGCGACCGACCCATGTCCGCCGGTGACATCGGCCGCATGATCAAACGCCGCATGAAAGCCTGCGGCCTGCCGATCCGACTCTCCCCGCACTCTTTCCGAGTTGCGACCATCACTGATCTGCTCAATCAGGGAGTCCCGCTGGAGGACGTCCAAAATCTGGCTGGCCACGCCGATCCGAGAACCACCCGGCTCTACGATCGCCGTCACAAATCCATCACACGAAACATTGTTGAGCGAATTTCAATCTGACAATTATTTGGCACACGTGCGGTAGCTCTTGTGGTGATCGAGGCCAAAGAACAACATTTGCTGCAGTCACTGGATTTGGCGATCATTACCGTACTCAGTCTGAACCTGTGCGAACGGCTTCGTGTCCACGTCCCGGCCGGGAATTTTTACGCCAAGAGTCTTTCACTCTTTTCGATGGCTTTCATATCAATGACTGACCCACTGCTGAAGATCGCAAATCATCACACCGCTGCATGCGGCGATCCACCCATCATCGATGGAATCGCCGAGAATTGTTACGTGGGCTATTTTGAGAATCCGTATGGAGAACAGTGGATCTTCACACTGGACCGTGGGACCGGCAAAGCGACGCTACGAGGCGGCGATGTCGGATGGAACACGAAGTTCGACGTCATAAACGGGACGGTTGCGGATTTGATTCTGGGACAAGAGGAACAACTCTGGCTTCAGGCCTGCTGGTCATCCGCACGAAAGCAAGTCGTGCGAGATTAGATCTTCCGGGGAAACGAGGAACGTCAATGGTCTCCGATGGCATTATGACCAGTTGTTGAACCAGTAGGAATGATCGTCGATTAACTTCCGAATGGCTTTGTCTTTCACGCTTTCGAGAAGTCCGAGCGGAATCGTCACCAGCTGCCCATCCCGCCGTGCCTCGCAAAGTACGCCATACGTCTCGTCCAACATCAATCCGTCTCCTGGATCTCCGAGTCCGATCACAGTGACAGGCGCCGGCGCACGGAGTTTGACTTTGTGTTTCGCCGAAAATGGAAACGCCAGATTTTTTGCCAGATACTGGTGATAAACTTCCAACGTCGAATCATCAACATCAGGCAATGGATCGTTGCTGGTCAGGCCGAACACCATCCTGATACGGTCGTCCTGATCCTTCGGCGAGAGTGGCTTCGTGGTGATCGCCTTCGGTTTTGCGATATCGAGCGGACCACCAGCGTCAAGTTCGAGATCGTCCGCACGGAGCCAGTACTGCTCGAACACCAAACCATCCTTCTCACACCGCTTATTGAAAACAGGATGAATTGACGTGAGCGTCTCTTTACTCCATCGCACGGTGTACATGCCGTCGCCATGAACTTCGACAACCGTACCCGCCCAACCACCAAGTGGCATATCCGGGTAATCCGTGTCCATCAACCCGTGCCGTACTCGCACCTTGTCTCCGCTGTGAAACTCAATTGCGGGTGATGATTTGGGTTTCTGTTTAGACACGATTCTTCCTCCAGACGAGCATTGATCTTATGGCGTTTCATCGTTATTGAAACATGACTGACAGGAGTTTGCGATTATCAGAAACCAACTGCAACGTGCGAATTAAGCCGAACTGTTCGGAAACAGCACACCGAGCAATGGATGTGGACTTGAGCCGATCAAAAATCTCAGTCAGTAACTCCGGAATCAGCATAACTCGACCACCACCGACGGTGGAGACGTTTTTGTTGCTGGCGAAGCCCAGCAAAGCGATTTGCTCAATCTTCGATGTCGGAGCCAGTCCCTTGAACAGGGTCGGGATGTATTTTCGGCCAGCCTCGAACTTCTTTGCGTAGCGGGCCTCGCGAACGGCCCAGGTGTTCGCGTCCATGGATGGCTCAACATGAACGAGATGCTGAGTCTCAGGATTGAATGCCACAACATCCAGCTCACACTCGTGCCCGCCCTTGTCCCGCTTCCCGACAAGAATATTTCGCCGGACGAAATACCCCTGATATTCGTACCATTCGGCAACAAGTTGTTCGAGATAGTTGTGCGCCAACGGTCAGTTTCCTGTCGCCGAATAGACTGTCTCAGTAAGCGATGTTGCTTGTGAACCCGTTACCCGTGAGCTTCAGCTTCCACCTGACTCGCAAATTCGTCCACATGCGATGCCTGAACATGTTTCACGGAGTATTCACTGAAGAGCTGATCGACATGACGAACAAAGTCGGGATCGCATTTCGGGGCAAACTTTGAGATTACCACCAGCCGCGATTTTTGGTGATCATCCACACCATGCTTCTCAATCAGGTCACCTCGAATGGCCAGGTCCAGGGCCGACTTGGCGGAGTTCCGTTCAAACTCATGAGGCTTCACAAGGTTGAGCACACCATTTTGGTACGCATAGGGAACGGTGAATTCCTGTCCCAGCACTGGCAGCTTGGTTTCAAAGTTCAACGTCGCTCGCCCTTCATTCGACAAACGGGTAAACAAAGTTTGCAGCGAAGGAAATGCTGCACGTTTCGCCGCCTCGGACTCCATCAGGATTTTGCCGCCGACAAGTTCGTCGAACAATCGCTTCAGCTCTTCCGTCGGCGATGTAACTTTCAAAGGGCGCGGCGGAGTCAGTTGAAGTGAGTTGCCACGCGTATCAACAAAACGCTGCAGATCCTCCAGGCTTGTGAAGGATTCGCGGTCAACCAACAAGCGTTTCTCGATAG
>JAYSPO010001632.1:0-2815 GCA_043722015.1 Candidatus Kuenenia sp.
TCAATGGTTCGTCTCAGCGATTCAATTCTCCGTGAGCCCCGCGTAGAAAGCCAAACCCAGCCGCCACGACGGCCTCGCATCGAAAGGATGCGCGATTCATCCGCCACGCTGGGTGCCAATGGCGTTGAATGCGAACGCCCGCCATCAGCGGATGGCGGGAACAAAGTATCGATGTCAAAACGCTAACTACCGCCATTCCGCTACATAGCTTTGTTCTGGCATTTCTTCGTGCTCGTGCTCAGCATCGCGGTGCTCGTGCTCCTAATCGACACCCAGAGTGTACTCGACCAGGGAATCCGAGACACCATCGAATTTCATCGCCATCCGAGTTAACATCGCGACAATCCGCACGAGCCTGGATTTGAGTTCGAAACTCGTTTCCAAATTTAGTCCGCCGGAAACAACAACCACGTCTTGAATCGCAGCACACTCCAGCGATGAACTACGAGCAAGATCGAAAAACCTCGCTCGATCTTTCAAGCTGCGTTTGCCGTTACCCTCCGCAGTGTTAAGCGGAATGGACTGTGCAGCACGCAACCATTGATCGCGAGATGGCGATGAAGCCCCGCCAATAAACGAGAGGTATCAAATGCGTTCGCGACGTATCTGATCGAAACGCGATAGACGTCAAGTCGATCATGGTCAAACAGGTATTCTGTCATGGTTGCCTCGATTCGATTACGAGCACCGTTTCACTGAGCACGAGCACGCCTATTGCGTTTAAATCCCAGAACTATCATTGCTCTCGGTCAACGACCTGTATTCGGTAACAACCGTTCGAGAGTCGTTTGATATCAAGGGAAATCCTGCGTGTCAAGTTCCCGAATGACTCAGAGACCAACGGAAGATTAGCTTGCCAATATCTTTCGGAGGGCGCAAGCTTTTCGAGTGTCTAGCTCCTTTGGCTTTTCCCGGGAAGCGCAGTGACCGTGCGATTCCGGGCCAAATGTCCAGGTGTTCGCATAGCCTGGCCCACAGCGAAGCGGCGGGCCAGGTTAACGCACGTCAAAATTTTTTCACGGGCCAACGGCCCAACCGTTCGTATGAATTCATTCGATCGAAATCCGAATGGCCGGGCCGTTGGCCCTCGAAATGTTGGTGGTTGAACATGATTCCTGGGCCGACGCTAATCGCTTTGGCCCAGGCTATTGGGACGGATGGGCCCTTGGCCCGAAACACAATCCCATGAATCCGGGCCAAAGCCCCTGCGACGCATAGCCTGGCCCAAAGCGAAGCGGCGGGCCAGGTCCGGGTCTGCGCATTTTGCTCGCATCTTTTTCGACCGTTGTTCTTTCGGATTTCGAAATTCGGACTTCGGATTTGCGGCTTCGCCGCGCTACGCAGCTTCCCGAAACTTCAGCGATGGTTTTTCGATCGTCACGATCGTGTTCGGCGGTACGCTGCGGTTGAGCGACACGCTGGAACCGATCAACGAGCCTGCACCAACCACTGTGGTGCCTCCCAGAATTGTGGCGTTGCTGTACACGGTGACGCGATCTTCCAGTGTCGGATGTCGCTTCGTCCCCCGAATCAGGTTTCCGTCGTCATCACGCGGAAACGACCAGGCTCCGAGTGTGACTCCCTGATACAACGTGACCTGGGAACCGATCTCACACGTTTCCCCGATGACGACACCCGTCCCGTGGTCAATGAAGAATGATCCGCCAATCCTTGCACCGGGATGAATATCGATTCCGGTTTCACGATGAGCCCACTCGGTCATGATTCTCGGAAGATACGGAACGCCCAGCAACAACAGCTCATGTGCAATGCGATAGACGGTGATGGCTTCGATCCCTGGATAGCACAGCACAATTTCTTCCGGAGTCTTCGCTGCCGGATCTCCGTTGAATGCTGCAGCAACATCGCAGGCCAGCGTCTGCTGCAGCTCCGGAAGGCGACTTAAGAATGCAGCTGCCAGCAATGTTGCTGCGGACAGATAGTTGTCTGTTCCGACAGATGCCAGTGATTCTCCATTGTGGATTCGTAACTGAGCCTGCCGTGAATGTTCCAGGGCCCTCGCGATTTCACGTTTCAGTCGCGTCTGAATTGGCAACAGTTGCAGTCGGACGCCAGTCACGCCTGGCAGGAAACTCACGCCGTCAGCCGCATGCACACCAGGAAACAGCAAAGCCCGCAAGTCGCGAACGATGGACATCACGCCATTGACAGAAGGCAGCGGCGCGGCATCTTTGGCACCCGGACAACAACTCTGCTGTTCAATCAGCAGGGTGGCAATCTGGTCCAGGGTCCGCAGCTCAGCAGCGACTTCGCGCATGGAGGTGTCTCGAAAAGTATTCCGGCAAGTGACCTGGTTAAGTGCATCGGCACATCTGCCGGGAGTTCTGTATACCAGGCACAACAGCTGCATTTGCTTTACGCGACTCAGGTGGTTCATTCGTCTCAGCTGATTCAAAAGGCAACGCCGTCAAACTGCTTCCTATCCTGCCAAAGCTATTTCTTCGGAAATCTCTGAACCAGTCCGGCAGCGATTGCCGAACAAGCGATCTGGGAACGGCGGCCCATGCACATGGAATTCGACTGCGACAGGAGCGGAGAAACGTTGCAGCGAGAACACACTTTTCCTGAGGTTGCCCGTGACCGAAGCCCCTTGCCTGCGCCTCGCAGAAGAATTCGTTCAGACTCCCGAAACCATGCGTCGTTCGCGGCGACTTGGGGTCCTGCAGGATCAGTTGCAACTCGCCAACCGTCGCGCGGCAGGGCCTTTCAGCCATCCGTTTTCGACGCGCGGATCGTTGTCGAAACTCCGTGAACAGATTCGCGACGTGTCGCGCGTGGCAGACGCCGTGATGCT
>JAYSPO010001633.1:0-2403 GCA_043722015.1 Candidatus Kuenenia sp.
TCAATGGTTCGTCTCAGCGATTCAATTCTCCGTGAGCCCCGCGTAGAAAGCCAAACCCAGCCGCCACGACGGCCTCGCATCGAAAGGATGCGCGATTCACCCGCGGCGCTGGGTGCCAATGGCGTTGAATGCGAACGACCAAGGTAACCCGGCGGCGGCCAAGAAACTTTGATTTCAGAAAACGCCCGATCCGCCGCTCGGGTTGACCGCCTTGTTACTTGCTTTGTGCGGCCATCGCAGTGTCAACATGTAAGACTTCGAGCTTCTTCAATCGATCGATCTGCCAAAGAACGGTCGCCTCGTCTCGTGTGGTCACGAGTACGTAAGTTGGAAAGTACTCAACGCTTGACGCATCGATCGTGCTTCCACTTGCCTCTTCTGAAGTTGCCGTTTTCGATGTGATCAGCATGTAGGACACTGAGAGATTGCCCGTAATGACAGGATTGGATGGCTGCTTCACGGTCGCGGTGTAGGCGAGACCGATGACAGCAATAGCCAACGCGAAGCACAATGCGATCAGGGCAAGACTTGAAGGCGACTCTGTTTTCGCGGCGACTGGTTCATCGTTCATCGTTTGCGTTCTCCATATCTTGCGTCTTGTCGGGACGACGGCTTTGACTTGATCCGGATCGTCGTGCCGTCGCACGAGGCCTCGCAGCAAATAACTGTCAGAAACGGCCTCGATCGTTGGAACTCGCGAGCCTGAACGCTACTGTACAGCGGCCTCGTCAACGAGGCGCGACTGCTGGCACAGCTGCAGGCACCGTGTATTCGTAACCGCCCTGGATTCCAAGCGGCAGGCCGAGTTGCCAATACAGGAACAGAAATGCCGACCACAGGGTCAGGAACGTGATCGAATACGGCAGCATGATCGAGGTGACCGTCCCGATGCCGGTGCTCTTCACATAGCGCTGGCAGAACACAACGACGAGCGGAAAATAGGGCATCATCGGCGTGATGATATTGGTGGTTGAGTCGCCGACGCGGTAGGCCGCCTGTGTGAATTCGGGCGAGATCCCCAGAATCATCAGCATCGGTACAAAGATCGGCGACAGCATCGCCCACTTAGCGGATGCAGATCCAATCAGCAGATTGATCGTGGCTGTCAGCAGAATGATTCCGGCAATCGTCACGGCCGGAGGTGCGTTCGTGCTCTTCAGAAAATTGGCACCCTTCACGGCCAGCAGGGCTCCGAAACCGGACTGCGAAAACGAGGCAATAAACAACGCGGCGAAGAACACAAGTACCAGATAGTACCCCATCGACTCCATCGCCTTGCTCATCCCTTTGATTGCGTCGCGATGTGTCTTGAATGTGCCCGAAACGAATCCGTGGACGAGGCCCGGAATCAGGAAGAAGATAAAGATCAGCGGCACAATCGACGCCATCAGTTTCGCGGCGGGCGGTCTGAGCGATGTCAATCGGCGATAGAGTTCCCAGTTTTCGCCTTCCGGAGGCGTGGCCTGCAGAGAGGAGCCAGGCATCAGAGCCCACCAGGCCAGAAGTCCGCCGCACACTGCGATCGAAGCAAGCGCGCAGACGATTCCCAGATTGTCCCGGCGGGTGAGTTCGGGAAGCTTTGGCATGTCATCCGGATTGCCGTCAACCACAGACGAACGCAGCTTGGGTTCGATCACAAAGTCCGTGATCAACCATCCGAGGGTCACGATCAGGAAGCTCGATACGCCGGTGAAGTACCAGTTGCAAAGCGGATTGACCACGTATTCCGGATCGACCAGTTGCGCCGAGGTTGTCGTCAGACCCGCCAGCAACGGATCAATTCCACACGGAATCAGATTCGCGCTGAAGCCGCCGCTGACGCCTGCAAACCCGGCGGCGATTCCGGCCAGCGGGTGGCGGCCTGCCGCATAGAAGATGATTCCCGCCAAAGGAATGACGACGACGTATCCGGCATCCGCTGCCGTGTGACTCAGCACGGCGACCAGCACTACCATCGGCGTCAGCAGAAACTTCGGCGTGAACGTGAGCAAGGTCTTCAACAGGGCACTGATGAATCCGGAATGATCCGCCACGCCGACGCCCAGCATCGCGACCAGCACAACTCCTAGCGGATGAAACCCGACAAAGCTCTCTGTCATGGTCGAAAGAAACTCCGCCAGTTTTTCCAGCGTGAGCATGTTGACGATCTGGATGGGCTCCGCCTGTCCCGGCAGCGTTTCCGTAAACTTGATCGACGAACAGATTAACGACATCGTCCAGATGATCAGAATCCCCAGCACGAACAGGACGGCCGGATCGGGCAGCTTGTTGCCGAGCCATTCAATAAAGTCCAGAAACACCATCACCGGACCGCGTGGCGCTGGAATTGCTTTTGTTGCGGGCGTATTGGCCATGTCGAGTTCCAGTATTAGGTTGAGTCTGTAGGCCGGACCAAGCGCAGCG
>JAYSPO010001634.1:0-1666 GCA_043722015.1 Candidatus Kuenenia sp.
ATCTGGTGGGCCTGCGCTCCGCTGGTCCCACCCTACAAGTTCACAAATTGGCCAGCCGTGGAGTAATGTGTACCATACGAACATCATGACAAAGGATTCGGGGAACAAAACTTCGCGGCTGACACCGATTCATCTTGGGTTGCTCTTTGCCGTTCTCTATTTCGTGCAGGGGCTGGCGGAGCCTGGGGAAGGATTGATCGCTCAGCCGGTGCGGTCGCTGCTGAACGGCTGGAAGAAATCGCCCGGTGAGATCACTCAATTCATGGCCATTGTGTCTGCACCGTGGGCCATCAAGCCGATTTATGGACTGCTGATCGATTTCGTTCCGCTGTTTGGCTCGCGTCGCAGGAATTATCTGCTGCTCGCGACTTTCATCACTGCGGCGAGTCTGTTCTGGCTGGCCATCCGGATGCCTGCCGAAGGCGAAATATCTCAGTTACTCGCACTGCTGACTGTCCCGACTCTGGCCGTCGCGTTTTCCGACGTTGTCGCTGATGCGCTGATGGTGGAAAAAGGGCAGCCGCTGGGACTCACAGGTAGACTCCAGTCCATTCAATGGGGCTCGATGTACGCAGCCACGATCCTCGCGGGGAGTCTGGGTGGCTGGATGTCAGAACACAGCCGACATGAACTCGGATTTCTGATCTGTGGCCTGGGGGCTGTGGTGACTTTCGTGGCGACATGGATCTGGATTCACGATGCGTCCCCATCCGAATTGATGGCTCTGCAGTCATTGCCGCATGAGGCTGCAGATCAGGCTCAGGCGTCTGCTGTTGAGAAGGAAACACTCAGGTCCCGCCTGGGAATGATGCGGCGCACTCTGATGAGCCGACAATTCCGGATCATCGCAGCATTCCTTTTCCTGTGGAACTTCAATCCATTTTCATCGACGATCCAGCAACTTCATCTGACCGAGCATGTGAAGCTCACGCCGCAGGAGTATGGTCATTCGTATTCACTGTTTTCCATCGGTGCGATCGGTGCCTGTCTGGTCTATGGATTTCTGTGTCGCATCATTCCTGTCCGCTGGCTGATTCACCTGGCGATTGCCGCAGGTGTCTTATCGACGCTGGCGTATCTGCTGGTGGAAGGCGTGCAGAGTGCCTTTGTTGTTTCGGTCTTCGTTGGATTTGTCTACATGCTGGGCAACCTCATCCAACTGGATCTTGCCGCTCGCATGTGTCCTGCGACAATTGCAGGCAGCATGTTCGCGATGTTGATGTCCGTTTCAAATCTCGCGATTATTGCCTCGACCGTGCTGGGCGGCTGGCTGTATGAGAATTTCGTGACCCAAGGCGGACCTGCGTTCGCCTACACCGTCGTCGTGCTGATCGGCTCGGCCACAACAGCGCTGTGTTGGTTGTTAATGCCATGGTTTCGAGAATCCTGCCAAAACTGTTAGTTGCAGTCGCATAAGAGTCCTGCCCGGTGCCCGGCACCATTAAACGTCAAGAACTGGCGTGCGATTTCGAATCATTCCACCACGCTGATTCGCTGCGAGCATATCAGTCCATTCTGTGAGTTGAGGATGAGCAGATCCCACTCACCCGTTCCGCGTGGAAGTTCAAATTCAGCGTCCTGCACGGGGAAATTCAGCCCGGCACTACTCCCGGTGATTTTTTTTCCGTTGACCGTCCGCACACACTTGATCAACCCCGCCGTTTCG
>JAYSPO010001635.1:0-2699 GCA_043722015.1 Candidatus Kuenenia sp.
CCAGACCCAGTCAACGCTTCAGCACGCTCAAGGCGAGTGCAGACGCGACTGCCCACAAGCCTCAGTCCCGCGATCTGAAACGTTCGCAGCTTGAACTGCAGGGCGAACTGGATTGGATTGTCATGAAGGCGCTCGAAAAAGAACGGAACCGCCGCTACGAATCGGCCAGTGCGTTCGCCGCTGATGTAGAGCGTTATCTGAATGATGAACCTGTGCTGGCGTGTCCACCGACCCTGTCGTATCGCTTGCGAAAGTATACGACTCGATATCGCGGTTTTTTGACGACTGCCGCAACGTTTGTGACGATGCTGATCGTCGCTACAGGTGTTAGTATTTCGTATGCCATTCAGGCTAAACAGGCTGGTAAAGATGCTCTGGCAGCGAGGGATGACGCGAATAAGCAGAAAAACGCCGCTGTGGCTGCGCAGGAACTCAGTAATAAGCGATTGAAACAGTCGCGGTTGGATTTTGATCGAGCGTTGAAATCGCTGGATACGATTGTGATGGAAGTCTCATCTGCGGAATTTGCCCAGCTACCAGGTGTGGATCGGGTCCGCGACGAGATCCTGGAAAAAGCCATGAAGTTCTTTCAGGAGATTATTGACGAGCACGATAACGATCCTCACGCGAGAGGACAAAAAGCCCTCGCGCTTTTTCAGATTTCCCACATCCATGAAGGTCGCGGTGAAACATCTGCGTTTCTGGAGAAACTCAATGAAGCCATTGCATTGACTGAAGAACTCGTCGAACAGAATCCGGATGAGATTCAGTTTCGCCGGAATCTGAGTCCAATGATGTTTTCGAGAATGCATATCGGCACGCGTTCATCCAGCGAACGTGTCGCAGACGCTGAGCGATGCCTTGAACTGACTCTGCAATGCAAAGCGCAGGGAGACCTTGTCGATGCCACACCGTTGGCATTGTTGCACTATAAAGTGGGCGAAATGTTGCCCACCGATTCACCGCGCGCCAGACAGGCCGTAGAAAAGTCAATTCAAATTACTGACGATGCAAACTTGCCCCCCGTTCCTCCGGCAATGATTTGGCTTGGCGACCGTGCACAGGAGGCTGGTAACCTCGCGGAAGCTGTCAGGTATTTTCAACGCGGTATTGAATGGTACGACGTCGTTGGCGCGGACCCAAACAAACGATCGCGGCACGTGGAGCGTTGCCTCGCTTCAATCGAACGTTCAAAACTTGCTAAGCACTTGAAAAACTCGGCCAGACCGCTCTCGCCGAAGAAACACTTCGCCGCGCCGTGACAGATGCTCGACTGCTACTTCGCGAATACCACGAAATGCAGTGGTATCGCGAGCAATTCCAGTATCGCCTTATGCAGTTGACGGACTTTCTTGACCGCCATGGGCGGACTGATGAGGTGATTGCGATTTTAGACGACGTGGGTCATGAATTCCCGAGACTTGAGTCGTTGAGCATGGCGAAGGGACGCCGCGCCGAGAAGGATGGAAAGATTGACTTGGCAATTCAACATTTCGAAGCGGCCATACTTGCTTCGCCGAACAATCCTCGTGTTTATCTTGAATTCGGAGAGTTTTTTATTCGTCACGGCGAAAACCAGCGCGCAGTCGCAGAACTCGACAAGTGCCTCGAACTGTCGCCACTTCAGTGGTGGATTATCAAGAGACGCGGCGCGGCGCACTTTAAACTGGGCAATTTTCAGAACTCACTGGACGATTTGACTCGAGCCACTGAGATCAACCCGGCAGATGTCTCCACCTTATACTGGATTCCGGTCGAGGACGTTGCAATCTGCCCTTCGCTCGAATTCCGCGACGGAATGCTCAAGCTGGCAGATCGCTGCGTGGAACTTAATCAGGAATCCGCCGCTTCACTTGTGGCGCGGTATCAGCTCCTTGTAGGTCTTGGAGCACTTGATCTTGATAAAGCACGAGTGGACCTGCAGAAGATCAGTGCACAGGATCCAGGCGGATACTACCAGCAATATCAGACGGCCCTGCTGTCGCTCAGGCTGGAAGACTCGGACTGCTACAAGTCAACATGTCAGGAAATACTGGAAACGACAGCGGAAACCGACCCGCCAAATGCGAAGCATTTTGCCGCGTGGACCTGTGTACTCGCGAAAAACGCTTTGGCAGACTACACCAGCGCCGTCACTTTCGCGCGTGCCGCGGTTGAGGCCGAACCAGAGAATCCGCAGTTTCGCAATGGGCTTGGCGCGATCCTGATGCGAGCCGAACTGTATACGGAAGCAAAGACCGCGCTGGAAAAGGCTCTCGCTGCTGATGAAGCTGCATCAACTTCGAAAACTTACGTCCGCTACTTCCTGGCCATGACCGAACATCACCTCGGAAATGCCGATGCAGCACGGTTGCACCTGACGACCGGCAACGCACTGGCAGACGCAGAAGTCTCTCGGTCAATTCCCTCGAATCGCAGGTTGACAATCGAGCTATTGCGGAAAGAAGCTCAGACACTCCTTGGCGACGCGAAATAGTGATCCACCGGCCAGTCAATCAGCATCAAGCTCCAGGAGATACGATTTTTGCCAATAATGTTGTCATGCAATCCACCGCGGTGACTGCAGCGCTTGGGGCTTTGTGCTTAAAAATTGAGTCATCCCGGTTACTGGCTGCTCAGAGCGTCATCCGCCAGAACCTGATGCCCGGTCTGAGTGTCAAAGTAGTTTTCCATCCGGACGACTTGTCCACGCTGAAACC
>JAYSPO010001636.1:0-3334 GCA_043722015.1 Candidatus Kuenenia sp.
CATCGCATCTCAATATCCCAGTACCAAACGACTTATGGAACTCGTGACCTCAGATTCTTCGCCCCGTGCGCAAATCTAAAACGTTAGTAGTACGGAGAAGTCAGAAACGCAGGGAATCGTGTCATGGATGGATTGGTTCACATTCTTCAATAAACACCGTAATTTCAATTCTCTCCGTGCCCTCCGTGCCCTCCGTGGTGCAATCTGCGATTTAATTTTCTACCACGAAGGACACAGAGAACACGAAGAAGTCATTCGGAGCCCGGAATGGCGCTGTGCAGCCTGGCAACGTGAGACCCGTATGAGTTTTTCAATTGCCGGATTTGGGGGTAACATTTACACTTCGAATGTCACCGACGGGGACGAAGTCCGCGCCGAAACTCGTCAGCCTTCTGTGTTATTCCTGAACAGGTCGTATTGGCCTGACGTCGAAGCGACTGGCCAGCTACTCACCGCACTATGCGAAGGCCTGACACCGGACTTTGAAGTTGGTGTTCTCGCCGGGCGTCCAAATGCGATCGTAGACAGTGTGGACGATCTGGACGTGCGGGACTGGAGCAATGCGGAGGAAAGACACGGCGTTCACATTCATCGTGTCACACACACGAAGTTTCCGAAACAAAATCTCTTCGGCAAGGCACTGAACTTTCTTTCGTTCGCCAGCGCTGCTCATTCAGCTCTGCGAAAAATTGCTGCTCCGGATGTGGTCATCTTTGAAACGGATCCGTTTCTGCTGGCCTTTGCCGCAAGTCGCCTCCAGAAACGAACCAACTGCAGGATGATCGGTTACCTGCAGGACATTTACCCAGATGTCGCTGTGGCACTGGGAAAAGTCGGCAATAACTGGGCGGTTCGCAGACTGCGGTCGAAACTGTTCGATATTTACCGCCGCTGTGATCGAATGGTCGTGCTCAGCCAGGACATGGCGGACCTGCTGACCGACGCAGGCGTTGAAGCTGGACGAATTTCGATCGTTCCCAACTGGGCCGACACGCACAGTATAACGCCGATTTCAGGTATCAACCGATTTCGTGAACAGCATCAGTTGGGCGCGCATTTTGTTGCGATGTATTCCGGCAATCTTGGACTTACGCAGCGACTTGAAGAATTTGTGCTGGCTGCGGCCCTGTTGAAGGATCGCCCGGATATTCTGTTTTGCTTTGTCGGACGCGGTTCGCAGGAAAGTTCGCTCCGAGGACTGGTCAATGCAAAAGGTCTCACCAATGTGCGGTTTTATGATTATCAACCGCAGGACGAACTCACTCACAGCCTGACTGCAGCAAACCTGCACCTGGTGCCATTAACGAAAGAGCTAAGTCGTTGCCTGATGCCGAGTAAGCTGTACGGCATTCTGGCAGCCGGTCGACCGTATTTAACAAATGCGCCTGCGGGTTCTGAGTTGCATGCCATCAGTGCGAAGCATCATGTCGGACTCACCGTAGAACCCGGTTCCGTACAAGACATTGCGGATCAGATCTTGTGGGCAGCCGATCATCCGGCAGAACTCGAAAACATGGGCCGCAACGCCCGCCAACTCGCTGAATCCGAATACACTCAACAGCATTCCATCACGAAATTCCGCACCATGCTGCAGCAAGTCCTCGCATAGACTGACTACTGCCCACTGCCCACTGCCCACTGACGACTGACGACTGACGACTGACGACTGACTCCTGTTTACTCTCTGACGACTCACATTTCTTCCCATGCCTGAACCGCTTCCTCCCTACGCACAAGAATGGATGGCGCAATGGCGTTATGCTGCTGAGGAGCTGCCGAAGATCCGGGCTCGCGAACTGCGCGCATTGACGGATGATAAGGCGATTGCCGCTTTGGATATTCTCGATGAACGAACGAACGGCGAACTTCCCGGAACGCACGGTCTGGTGATTCAGCAGGCTTGGTTTGTACGAATGCGAATTCTTCAGTTGCAGGAATCGAGACGGTGAATTCGATTCGTCCTGCAATCTGGAAATCGGCAATTGAGGTTCAGGAACTCTTCGTTGATCTCGGCTTTCAGTTTTGCTTTATCGGAGGAATTGCAGTTCAGCGATGGGGCGAACCGCGAGTGACCAAAGATCTGGACCTGACGCTCATCACGGGATTTGGAGATGAGACAAAGTTTATCAGGCTACTCATGGAATACTTCTCGCCGCGCATTGACGATGCAGCGACGTTTGCGGTGTACAGCCGAGTCCTTCTCGCAGAAGATCACCGCGGCACTCCCATTGATATCGCATTGGGCGGATTGCCGTTTGAAGAACGTGCGGTTGCCAGGGCCAGCTATTGGGGCATACCGAGATCTGGGGAAATCTACACTTGTTCGGCGGAAGACCTGATCGTGCTCAAAAGCTTCGCCAATCGTCCGCGTGACTGGGAAGACGTGGAGTCGATCCTGATTCGTCAGAGCGGTCGAGTGAATCAATCGCAGATCCTCGAAGAACTCACACCGCTTGCGGAACTTAAAGAAGAGCCCGAAATTCTGTCCAGGCTCAATGATCTTTTCGAATCGACCTCACGCATCTGATCTGCCTGATTCTCGCGACTGTTCGTACCATGACTGAATTCCATTTAACCGGTGCCGCACTTTGGGAAAGGATGAACCGCGCCGTGGAAAAAGTTCAGGAACGACTCGAAAAGACCACCCGTACCCTGGAAGCGGTCGGAATTCCATACTGCATTATCGGAGGCAACGCAGTTCGAGCCTGGGTGGCACAGAAAGACGAAGCCGCCGTGCGAACGACACGAGATGTCGATATCCTGCTGCGACGCAGTGATCTGCCGGTCGCGATTGCAGCGATGCAGGGAGCCGGTTTCGTCTACCGACATTCCGCTGGAATCGACATGTTTCTGGATCACCAGGACTCCAAAGCCCGAGACGCCGTACATGTCCTGCTTGCCTGCGAACGAGTACGCGAAACGGATCTGCTGGCAGCCCCGGACGTCGATGACTCGGTCATCGTCGATTCTCACAGAACGCTCTCATTAGCAGCACTGGTCCGTATGAAACTCAATGTTTTTCGAGATAAAGATCGCATGCATTTGCGCGACATGCTCGACGTCGAACTCATCGACGCCAGTTGGGTTCGTGGCTTACCACCAGAACTCTCCCAACGTCTCCAGGTACTTCTCGACAATCCTGAATGAAGGGTGAGTCGTCAGTCGTCAGTCGTCAGTCGTCAGTCGTCAGTGAAACACAAATTACCAATGACCAATGACCAATGATTGACTCCTCGCTCTTAGCTCCCCGCTCCTGACTACTGACTACTGACTACTGACTACTGACTACTGACTACTCTTCCCGAAATTAACTCATGCCAAAAACTGCATTCAT
>JAYSPO010001637.1:0-2469 GCA_043722015.1 Candidatus Kuenenia sp.
CTCGTGCTCAGCGCTTTCGTCAATCTCTTCTGGACCTGGCTTTTTGTCCTGTTGCCATTACAACTGTGGATCAGGGATCGGTGGAACCATATCAGTCAGTTTTAACGAGCCTGTCGTCGAAGTAGTTGATGCCCATGCCGGCGTCGATGACAAGGCCCTGAGCGTTGATGCCGGAGGAGCGAGGGCTGAGCAGGAAGGCGACAGCAGACGCCACTTCGTCGGTTTGTACGGCTTGCTTTCTGAGTGTCGCCTTTTCAGCAAACAGGTAGCTATCGACGTAGCCTGGAATTCCTGCCGATGCAGATGTTTTCAAAAGACCGGGGCAGACGGCATTGAAGCGAATTTTCGAAAACTGCGAGAACGACTTCGCCAGAAAACAGACGGAAGAATCCAGCGCGGCTTTAATCGGTGCCATGTAGCCGTAGTTTTCAGCGGCCATGCGCGTCGTCGAAATAGAAATCGTCACGACGCTGCCGGTTTCCGGGTCCAGCATCGGCCTGAATGCCTCCGCCAGTGCCAAGAGTGAAAAGCAGGAGATGTTTGCGGCCTGCAAAAATGCCGCACGCGGAGTCTGGTGAAAGGGCAGCCAACCTGCCGTAAAATCCGCAAAGGCGATGGAATGCACAATTCCATGCAGAACACTTGTTGCGCCCGCGACTGCGTCACGCAGTGCGTCGATCTGGTCCTGATGTTCGACATCACAGACAAAAATTGGTGACTCAGGAAAGAGCTTCTTCACCGAATCGGCCCGCGCCTGAGTGCGCACGGACAGCAGCACGTTGGCTCCGGCTTCCTGCAGCAGTTTCGCCGTGTGCCATGCGACGCTTTTGCGATTCGCGACACCGGCGACAAGAATGGTTTTACCGGTGAGTTGCAGAAAATCCATAGTTCAGGGAATTTGGGATTTGAAATTTGAAATTTGGGATTTGAGATCTATCGACTGAGCGGTTTGAAGCGTCCATGCTGGGGGCGATCGGCATCGGCACCGAGGCGTTCATGTCGCTGCTTCTCGTAGATCTGGTAATTCCCTTCGCACCAGACAACGGAACCGTCAGGCTCGAAGGCCAAGATGTGCGTCGCGATCCGATCCAGAAACCAGCGATCATGGCTGACGACAACGGCACAGCCGCCGAAGTTAGATAAACCCTCTTCCAGAGCTCGCAGCGTATCAACGTCCAGATCGTTGGTGGGTTCGTCAAGCAACATCAGATTTCCACCGGATCGCAACAGCTTTGCCAGATGAACCCGGTTCCTTTCGCCTCCGGACAACTGGCCCACAAACTTCTGCTGATCTGATCCCTTGAAATTGAAACGACCACAGTACGATCTTGCGTGGATCTTTGATGTGCCGACTTCCAGAACCTCGTGTCCTCCGGAAATTTCCTGATACACAGTTTTACTGTCGTCCAGCGAATCGCGAGACTGGTCGACGTACGATGCCTGAACGGTCTCACCGATTTTCAGCGTCCCAGAGTCTGGCTTTTCAAGTCCCATAATCATCCTGAACAGCGTCGTTTTACCTGCTCCGTTCGGACCAATCACACCGACAATTCCACCTGGCGGCAGATCGAAGCTCAGATTGTCAAACAGGACGCGGTCTCCGAAACTCTTCTTCAGCTTGTCGGCCTGCACGACCAGTTGCCCAAGTTTGCGCGACGTCGGGATCTGAATCTGCGCGGCTTCGTCGCGTTCGTCGAATTGCTGCGCGGCCATTTCGTTGTATCGTTCCAGTCTCGCTTTATTCTTGCTGGCGCGGGCTTTGGGTGACATGCGAACCCATTCGAGTTCCCGCTTCAGATCTCGCTGCCGGCGGGTTTCACCGCGTTCTTCAAGTTCCAGTCGTTTCCGCTTCTGTTCGAGCCAAGACGTATAGTTGCCTTCGTACGGTATACATCGGCCGCGATCACATTCCAGAATCCAGCCAGCAACATTGTCGAGGAAATAACGATCGTGGGTGACCGCGACGACAGTGCCTTCAAACTTCTTCAGGAACATTTCCAGCCACTGGACCGACGATGCATCGAGATGATTTGTCGGTTCGTCCAGCAAGAGGAGATCCGGATTCATCAGGAGCAGCTGACAAAGTGCTACACGGCGCTTCTCACCCCCGGACAGGACGGCGACCTTCGCGTCCGCTGACGGAAGCTGCATGGCATCGGCAGCGATTTCGAGTGTGCGTTCCAGTTCCCACAGATTGTTGTGATCGATCTTGTCCTGCACTTTGGCAAGTTCATTCAGGACTTTGTCCATCGCCTCCTGCGATAACTCTTCACACAGTTTCATGTTGAGTTCGTTGAAGCGCTGCAGCGTCGCCCGCGAATCGGATACTGCGTCTTCGATACATTCGCCGACTGTCTTCTCGGGATCCAGCCGAGGCTCCTGCGAGAAATAACCGATGCGAATTCCTTTGGCAGGACGCACGGTTCCCATGTAATCCGTGTCTTCGCCGGCCATGATCCGCATGAGCGT
>JAYSPO010001638.1:0-1477 GCA_043722015.1 Candidatus Kuenenia sp.
AATCGGCGATGGCCCTGCTCGCCGGCTACACCCAATTGACTTCGCGATGAAATGTCCACAACATCGTTGGAGCATTCATCGGCTTCTTGTAATTTCTTCGCACGTTCTTAGTTCTAATGCACACGCCCATTTGATTCAGGGCAGCACTGGGGATTCGCAACCTATGACAACGATTCGACAATTGGCATTGATAGGGATTTTGCTGGCTGGTTCATTTGTAGTCTTGGGATGCGGAAGAGCTGATACTCCGCCGTTGGGTAATGTGACGGGGACTGTCACGTTGAACGGCGAGCCTTTGGTCGGTGTGATTGTCCTGTTCAAACCCGACAAAGGTCGTGCGGCGACGGCGATCACGGATGGTAAGGGGGCCTACAATCTGGAATACGTGTACGGTGTGAAGGGAACAAAGGTCGGGCCGAGTTCCGTGAGCTTTGAATGGCCCCTGGGATTTGCCGGCGCGAAGCCTCTGCCTGAAAAATACACCACGAGTTCAGAACTGAAACAAGTAGTGAAACCTGGTGGAAACACGTTCAACTTCGATCTGGAGTCGGCCGCGACTCCGATCCCCAAGCCGGCAGAAGTCGTGGACTGATGCGATCCGTTTTCCTTGAAGCGGCTTCAAAACCGGAGCCACGTTCGCCAGAACGTGGCTACGTCGGAATCAGGTTTTGAAACTGCCTCTAATCAAGATCACCCTGTCAATCTTGTGTTGTTCGAACTCGCGATGAGCGTGGAGTTCGGTCCTGGTGTGTTGTTTTTTTTAGGGAGAGTGAGATGACTGTCAAAGCAAGAATTCGACGCGGGTTTACCCTGATCGAATTGCTGGTGGTGATCGCGATCATCGCCGTTCTGATCGCCCTGTTGCTGCCGGCCGTGCAGCAAGCCCGTGAGGCGGCCCGCCGCACGCAGTGCAAGAACGTGCTGAAGCAGATCGGGCTGGCGATGCACAACTATCACGACGTGTTCAACGTGTTCCCTCCAGGGTTCATTTCCAAGACGCCGCCGACAACCAGTGCCAACTCCATCGAGCGCAGCATGTACAGTTGGGGGGCCTTCATCCTGCCGTACCTCGATCAGGCACCGTTGTTCAATAAGTTGGAGGTCGGCAACGTCCTGCTGGAAACGAATCTCATCAATGGCAACTTGACCGCCCTGCAGACTTCAATGCCGGCCTTCCGTTGTGCCTCGGATACGGGCCCCGCTTTGAATATCTTCAATGACGCGGCATCCGACAACGCGGGTCTGAATGCCAATCAGTACAACGCCTACGTCACCTCCAACGGGACGGATCGCATCGCGATCGCTCTGTCGAACTATGTGATCGTGGCCAACTCTTCGGACAGTACCACCCCGCCGGTTTACGCCGCGCAGTATGGCCCCGCGTTGGGGATCGGATTCATCAATTCCTTCATCGGCCTGCGGGACATCAGGGACGGCAGCAGCAATACTCTGATGGTGGGCGAACGCGCGTGGAGTT
>JAYSPO010001639.1:0-10744 GCA_043722015.1 Candidatus Kuenenia sp.
GCACATCCGCTCCACGTCGCCGCTTGGCCGTCCTTTCGACCGCGACTCGTCGCTGGTCGCGGCGTGGCCGCGAAGTCCTGCTCGGCAAGCAGGACCTACCGAATTCGGCGACTGCACCCCCGTTAAAATTCAACGGCCCGCTGCAAAGCTAAGCTGCAGAATTCGCGCGTCCGCCACCGTCAATGCGACGTTTTAGAAGCGAAAACGTTCGGGGCAAAAAAATGCATGGGCAGAAAAATAGCAGCCATTTTTTTGCGCAACATTTTTTTGCCCATAATGTTGAGGCCAGATACATTTTAGCCCGGCGGCGGATCGTTGTTAAAATTGGTCAAGCCGGGACTGTTTCTCTTGATGCAGCAAATTGCTATAAGACGGTTGTGTTGGATCAAAAAAGGGGTCAGGGATCAAAAAAGGGGTCAGGAACCAATAGCCAAGTGGCCCAGAGGGTGCTCTGCACTATTGGTTCCTGACCCCTTTTTTAACGGAAAAAGCTCTGGAGTTGCTATGAAGCGTTCAACAAAAGCCTCAATCTTGAGCTTCATCCTGCCGGGGGCCGGTTTGTGGTATTGCGGCTGGCGGAAATCAGCGATCGTCAACTTTCTGCTGGCCGCAGTAGTTCCCATCGTGGGGCTGACGACAGATTTTCTCTCAGAACATATTCAATGGATATTCCTTGCTGTTGCGGCTGGCTCCGCAGGAATTGCACATGCCATGTCAGGTTCCCGTGACTGATTTTGCAGCGCCGATTCAGCCGTTTTCCCAACAAGCACTTTCAAGGCAAAACTGATCATGATCCACGAAGTCGCTGGCGACATCTTACTGACCAAAGCACAGGCCGTAGCCCACGGAGTAGCGCCAAACGATCATTTTGACAGCGGACTGGCTCTGGCCCTCCGCGAGCAATGGCCGGCCCTGGCCAAAGATTTTCGCCACTACGCTCATCAGACACACCCCAAGCCGGGCGAGCTTTGGGTGTGGGGCGGCGTGGGCGGAATCCGGATTTTTAATCTGCTCACGCAGGAAGGCGAGCACGGCCACGGCACCAGACCGGGCCGAGCGAGCCTGGCCAACGTCAGTCATTGTCTGCGCCGACTTCGACACGAGCTTGAGTCGAGCGAAGTGAAGAGTCTGGCAATGCCGAAACTGGCCACAGGCGTGGGAGGCATGGAATGGTCTGCTATTCATCCATTAATCGTACAGCATCTGGGTGATCTGCCGATCCCCGTTTATCTCTACACAACGTATGCCAAGGGCCAGCACGCGAACGAACCTGGCATGTAGGCGGTGTGTATGGCTCAGTCGTCAAGATATTCTCGTCACTGTACTCCGCGCGGGCACAATTGGAGTGCAGCCGGATTCGCAAGAATTCGGAGGTATGCATTATTCCTGGCCGAATTCTGACGAATCCGGCTACAACAAAACATCTCGATCAAACTCGCGCGGAGTATACATCCGCGAATTGTGCCCCGATCGTCCTTTGTTAAAAGGTGCATGCACATGATCAGACTGCTTGTGTTGTACGGACACCCGAAAGATCCTGCGGCGTTCGATCGGCACTATCGTGAAGTGCACATCCCGATCGCAAAAAAGATGAAGGGGCTCAAAAAGTGGACCATCGGCAAAGTCACAGCAACGCCGGATGGCAGCCCCTCTCCCTTCTACTACGTTGCGGATCTCTACATGGAATCGAAAGAAGAGTTTGAGGCGCTGCTGGCTTCGCCGGAAGGCCAGGCAGCGGTGGCAGACGTTCCGAACTATGCGACCGGTGGAGTCCAGTTTCTGTACACGGAAGTTATCGAAGTGATTTGAGGTGCAGATGTCAAATCCCTACGCGCCGCCAACCGTCAACGAATCTAAAACCGGTAATCGATTTCTCTGGCGAATTCCAGGTTTCGTGTTCATGACGCTTGGTGTGATGATGCCAGTCATTTTGACGATGCTTTTCGGAGGACTCCCGATCGGCCTTGGGGGAATCACAGGACTGCTGATTCTCTCTGCCGGAGTTCTGATGCTGGCCTTCTCGCTGCCGGGTCAAACAGATTCAGAAAAGCGACGGAGAAGATGGTTGCTGTGGATGATTCCTGTGCTGGCAATTCTGATCATGGGAGGAACACTCGTCATCCACACAGTTCGCCTGACCCAACAAGTACAGCAGGCGCGGCAGGAAGCCATGTATCAGAGAGAACTTGCACAAAAGGCTTTTGAGCAGGCGGAACTCCAGCATCGCAGGAACAGCGAGAACCCTGCGAACGAATAAGACTCTAGTGGGTCAAATGTTGGCGATGCGAAACGAACGGACGTGAATGCGCAAGTAGAGATCCGTTTCGGCAAATAGCCCTCTTTAAGACCGTGTGGACCGCCGCTCCATGTCCAGCGCTTTGTTCTGGCTTCCTTCGTACTCGTACTCAGCTTCGCGGTACTCGTACTCGATTCAACCCTCCGTTCACCGTCCGATGGATCTGCTGAGTTGGCATCGACAGGAAAGGATGAAGTGACCTGGCCGATCGACAGGCGATCAACGTCAAGTCGATCGTCATTGAAAATCGGTTCGTTCATCATCCATTCGAGGACGAGTACCGTTTCACTGAGTACGAGTACGTGAAAATGCGGGAACCATCAACTCTGAGCCCGAAGACTCCGATTCCACAGCAATCGGTCACGTGTGCGAATTTTGAATATTGTCACAGCGCCACAATTCCAGTGACTGGTCCCACAGATGCGATTTTAATCAGTCAATTCACTTAGTTGATCCGATGTGTCGGCACTGGACGTCCAGGCCGGAAACTTTGCAGCGAAATCACTGTTTGCGAAACGTCGATCGCGGCGGCGGCAGCTACAAGTTCTTCGCGGACGATTGATTCCAGCTCCGCAGGATCTGTGGCGACGCGAGCATTGACCACGACGTTTGCGGACAGCGTTTGAGAATTCGATGCCAGTGAAAGTTCCGGCCCCGTGGCATTGCTGACGAGATTCGCGACCGCGTAGCTGCTATCGCACAAACCAATCACCTTCAAATGAGCCGCCTCAGCACTGGATGACAACAGTCGGGCATGAAGCCGTTGAATCAGATCCATCAGGAAAGCATCCAGGTCGAAATCCTGAGTCGATTCCAGCACAACCTGACTGTTGAGCCAGCCCAGTTCCGCTTCGCCCTCTGCGTAGATATCGTAGTCGACTTCCATTACTCGTCGACCGAACAGGCCTCGCTGTTCCAGAGTTTCCGTCAGCACACTGAAGCCTTCTCCTGTCTTTGCCGAACATCGCAATACGGGTCGACCCGGATATTCAGTTTCAATCAGCATCTGCAGTTCGGTGACTTCGTCGGGCGACAACTCATCAACTCGATTGATGACCACGAAGTCCGCTTCTTCAATCTGCTTCCTGAAAATGTAGTTGGCTTTGGGGGAGAAACCACTGGTCCTTTCGCCTCGCAGAATTCTCAGTCCGTGGCTTGGCTTCAGGATGACTCCGTACGGCGCAATGTCGAGTGGCACACCGTAGACTTCTGTCAACGGACGTATCACGGTGGCAACGAGGTCCGTACAGCTTCCGACCGGCTCAGCCAGAATCACGTCGGGCAATTGTCCTTCACCCAGATGCTCGACCGTCGAAGTCAGTGCGTTGAAATTGCAACAGAAGCAGGAACCTGCGACCTCACCCACATCGAAGCCCTGCGATCTCAGGCTTTGTGTATCCACAAGATCGGTCGTCTGATCGTTGGTGACGATGCCGACTCTCTTCCCGAGACTCATGTAGTATTTCGCCAGTCGAGAAATCGTCGATGTCTTACCGGCGCCCAGAAAACCGCCCACCATGATGTAAACAGGTTTCATACATTTGCCCTTCTGTGCGACTGGACGATCCAGCCATCAGGTTATTGAATGGATTGATTGCTATTTTCGTTCAGGAACTTCCAGCCGACAGCAACCAAGGTCCAGAAACTTCGAACCTTTGCCAGCCGAACACAACAGATCTGCATGCAGCCGGTAGTACATAAATCGACCTTCTCGCCGCACTTCGACGAGATCCGCGAACTTCATGATTTTCAGATGATGCGAAACTGTCACAACCTCGGCCTCCAGAAACTCAGCAATGTCACTCACCGTGAGTTCACCATACCGCAGCGCGTCAACGATCCGCAGGCGATGAGGATCACTCAGAGCCTTCAGTCGCTCCGCACAAAACGCGGCGTTGAATACATCTTGTGTCACAATCGGTTACCGTCCTGCAGGGACATTCTGAGATTCATCTGACTGTCAGAGAATGATACCGGCATCGTCATGCGGCTGCAATTCTCCGGATTACGGCCCGGCATGCCCCGGGCAGGCGATCAATTGAAGCTTGCCATTCGGTTGGCCGTCTGCGGGAATTGCAGGGCGTCCCAGTCCTCCAGAAGTAAGGGATTCCTTCGTGCGTTAAGTGATCTGGACCACGCTGCAACTGTAAAAGGTCCAGCAGTTTGCAAATTTTTTTGCAGGCCAAAGAGCAAAATGTAAAACATGTTTGACACGCCCGCTGCATGCTCTATGATGTAAAATATCTTTTACACTGGAGGTCTGAATGATGTCACAATTTGAAAAGCGTGCGTGGAGTGACGGCGTTTTGTGGTCCGTCATGTTTCTGATTGTTTTGATGCGGTTCACAGCGGGAGTGGAGATCTGGGGGCAGTCGCTTGGCTGGGAGATTGTGGAGCAGTCTTCCGGTTCGCTGTTTTCAACGTACATCGTGATTGGCATGGTGGCGGCCATTGCTCAGCTGGTCATCTACTTCTCATTTCGGGCCTTCAAAGTTGATCTGTATGTCAAAGATGAACGCGATCACCTGATTGAGAAGCGGGCCAACAGCATTGCTTATTGGTTCATTCTGGCGGTTGCTAACATGCTGATCATGCATGTGCTTCTGAACGACATCTACAAAGCGATTGACCGAAATATCCTGAGTCTTACGACGCCTACCGGATTCGTTTTCGCATTGCTGGCGATGCTGATTCTGCAGGAGGTCGTGAGGAATCTGGCAGCGGTCGCACAATATCGTCGTGCGGCGTGGATGCCATGAAGAAAGGAAGAGTCAGCAATCAGATTCGAAACCTGCGTCTGGAAGCGAATCTGTCTCAGCAGCTACTGGCTGAGCAGGTCGGAGCCACTCGACAAACGATCAATGCGATCGAGCAGGAAAAGTACTCACCATCGCTGGAACTCGCGTTCCGGCTCGTGCTCGTTTTTAATGCAGAATTTGGCGACGTATTCCAGTTTCATCCCGAGTAGCTTCGGAATTCGACATCCGCCAATGTGCCACCCGGCGTCAACGACGTTCGGGGCAGCCAGACTGGTGATCTGCCGCCAATGTGCAAAAGGACTGGGTCAAGGTTCTTCGGAAGCAGCGCAGAGACTTCACATCAAAGGCCACATTGACCGGGCACCAGGGTCTCAGGGATCTCTGTAAACATGCTCTCCAGGCCGGCCTTCTGGAGTTCCTGCCAGCGGGCAGTGGGAATGGACTGCGGTTTGCCGCAGTGCCAGGTGTGGCCGTGGTCGTCTTTGATTTCGGCGAATGGGCCGCGATAGATGAGCGTTGTTTTTTTTGCGGAGGCATGTGACTCTTCAAGAGGCTTCCGTGCGACGATCTTTGTTTCGCGAAGCGGAATTCCATCTGACTGGAAGCAGGCTCCCGATCGAAATGTTGTCAGCTGGAGGTCTTTGAATCCTGCGGTGCTCAAGGCATGCATCAGATCTGTTCTGACCGGAACGTGCTTCACATAAGCGGCAGGGCCGGGAAGTTCGAGAGCTCCGGCAACCGGCACTTCTGTTGTCAGCATATGCAGTTCGACTTGCCCGCCCGGTTTGAGATGTCGATAAACCTGAGCAACGATGTGCTGTACCACTGTGGGAGTCGTCGGCACATTGAATGTTCCTCGCAGTCGAATCTCGTCGCAGAGTTCCACAGGCAGGCAGAACTCGCTGCCCATGCGATGCTCCCAGACAACGGGACGTACCTGAGCCGCTTCGATGCTGCACGATGCGGTTTCACCAACCATTTGCTCCAGCGTCTGACCGCCACCGCGGTGATCCAGATCACTTTCCAGAACGTAAAACTCCCACAGGCGATGATCAGGATCATGCACCCAGAACTTTGTCTGCTTCGCGTAGCAGCATTCAACGCCTTCTTCCCGCTGAGTTGAAATGCCTGCGGCTTCGATCCTCTGCTGAGCACTCAACAAGTCCGTTGTGTTTGCAAAGCGAAAGCCCACATGATTCAGCGAACCGGTCTCACGCGGCGGATTTGGTTCCAGCGACAATACGAGGGGCGGCGAGTCCAGTTCAAACTTGGCATAGTCTGTTCTTTGCTTCGCCGGAGCGACTCCGAGCACAAGCTGCAGAAACGCGGCGACTCGTTGGATGCTCGAAACATTCAGCGACAGATGAAAGCGAGTTCCTACGCATGGCGTTGGTGGTCCACTTTTGGATGTTCGGACTTCGAGCGGAGTAGCTAACGGGACGACAGTCGACATTTCTAAATCTCCTGAGCAATCGGCATCGCCGGGGTTGATGGAACATTAATCTTTTTGAGGTGCATCATGCCTGGAACGCGAACGTACCACGACCAGAGTGCGAACACGGTTGAAAGACCTGCGAGCAACACGAACGCCGGGGCGTAACTTCCATACGATGCCAGACAACGAGCGAAAACAACAGGACCGGTCGCTGACGCTATCACCGTCAGCATCTGCGCGACGGATTGAATTTGACCCAGATGACGTTTCCCGAACGCATGGCTCCAGATCGTGAAGAACAGCACCGTTGTAATCGTTCCGGAGATTCCCATTCCGACGCCGTACAGTGAAATCCCGGAGGTCGATCGGACAAACGGCAACGCGACCATGCAAAGTGCCTGAAGCAACAGCCCCGTGGTCAGAAGTCGGTTGAGCGGCCAACGTTGTCCGAGCCACCCGATTGGCAATTTCATCAGCAGTCCAACCGTGCCGGTGAGCGTAATCAGATTGTAGAAAACGTCCTTCGAAAATCCCTGTGACGTCAGCACGGACTCGTTGAACAGCGACAGCCCGGAACCGATCAGCCCGACGAGCGATGTCGCCAGCGCGAACGTCCAGAACAATTGAGTCCTGAGTGCTTCGCTCAACGTCAGGCTGTGTTGCATGTCACGTTCTTCGACGCCGCAGCAGTCACCAGATTCGATTGATGAGTCCCTTTGCGGACTGACAGTTTGCGGGCGTGGATCGCGCGTGAAGATCAGGCACACCGGTACGAACGCGGCCAGCGAATAGCCCATCGTCTGCCAGACGACTCGCCAGTCCGCATCGGCCCATGGCTTTGCCAACTGTGCGGCGTAAGCAAACCCGAGCGACAGCAGCAACGAATAGACGGCCATCGCCAGGCTCGTCCGTTTCGAAAACCATTTCCCAACCATGGTGATACTGATCACCGACAACGCACTCTGTCCGAATCCTCGGGTCAGCATTACCGCGACGGCGAATTCCCTGCTTCCGTTGAGTCGCGTCATCCACAGGACAACGGCAGCCAGTGCGGCGACTGTGATTGTGAGCGAAATTCGAAGTCCGAAGCGGTCGATCAACCATCCGCAGGGAAGGCAGAACAATCCACCCAGCAGCGTGCCCCAGAGATTAATTTCGCTGAAGGCCAGGCGATCCATCTGCAGTGCAGGATCGTTGAGCAGGCGTTCAGTAATCATCCCGAGTCCGTGGGTTCGTCCAGGCAACGTCGCCACCATTGCCAGCGCAGCGATGACAACGATCACCCACGCGTAAGCGGGAGTTTCCTCTGTAGGGTGTTGATTGTCTTTGGTGGATTTCAAGCGAGTTCCAAAACCGGAATCATGTCGTAGGACGGGAATGGATTCCCGCCCTGCGGCATCAACCTGACTAGCGAAAATACGGTGAGCCTGATCTCTCAGCCAGGAGGCGTTGCTTCAGCATTGCCTGAAAGGATTCGTAGTGTGACCGCCGTTGATCGCCGCCGTCGGATTGAGCGTTGTAGCTGATGTAGAAGGCTCGTCGCGGACCGACCGATCGATTGGGCCCAGAACCATGCGGCGTCAATCCGTGGAAGATAGCCACATCGCCCGGCTCCAGTTCAAGGAATTCACGACGACTTTTGCAGACACAGTCATCCGGCAACATGTACGCATCGGGATCTGAGGAAAGGAAATGATCGTGATAGCCGCGATAGAGTTCTGTGCAGCCGTTTTCCCGGCGACAACTGTCAATCGCCAGCAACACGGTGAGGAATGTTTGCGGCCAGCCAGGCCAGCTTTGCGGAATATCCTGATGCAGACTGTAGCCCTTCGCACCGGGCATCTTGTAGATCAGCTTCTCCTTAAACAGTTCTGCTGGCTCCTGATAAATCGCTTCAACCGCTGATGTCAGCCGCAGATCAACGCAGACTTGGCGCAACAACTCCGACAGATCATTCACCGGATCGAACACCTCGAACAGCGGCTCGCCACTTCGGTGATCCGTCATGAAACGGCAGCGAACATTGTCTGGTGTAATCAAATCGGCGTTGTCGCGGAGCAATCGATCGCATTCCCGCTGAATTGAACTCATCTCCGAAGGCGAAAATACGCCGCGAAGAATAGTGAATCCATCTTCGTGAAACGCTTGAAGCTGATTCAGAGTGATGCCTGCGGCCTGGGGCGTGTCGATCAACATGGATGCGATCCTCCGGGTGTCAGAATTCAGAGATGATTTCGCCACCCGCACGAGTTCCCAACGCCCGCCAGGTCTTCAAGTCGATGTTGTCGCTGATGAATCTTGCTGATCCGTCACAAAGCAGCAGGTGAGCCCCACCGACATGCATACTGCGCGCGGCCTTCCATCCAATGGCCGTGTATCCCAGATTGAAGGCGTTTGTGATGCAGTCGAAGTTTTTGGAGTTTGGCGTGTAATAGTGGTTATAAGCCGTATTCCGGATTTCGCCGGAATACCAGAGAAACTGGCGGGCATTCGCGATGTTCCACGCGCCCGGTGCGGCACATGACGCATCGTCCAGTGAGCTTTGATAAGTTGTGAGATAGCCATAATCCTTTTGCGGTGAACGTGGTGCGGTCGCGGACGGCTGACCAAGAATACTCTCCGCAATACAAGCCGTGTTGCTGGTGCCGTCGGTGATCATCGCGATTCGAACATTGGAATTGGCAAACGTGATGCCATTCGAATTGTATGGCGAACCATTGGCGACCGCGCCGGTTGTCGTCGTATAGATTCCGTCGCCCTGATTGCCACAATAGTTCGAAGGACCGAGTGAAGCGACACCATAACCGCCGCCCAGCGATTGAGCTCTATCGCTTGGGCAAAGAAATGACGGAACAATCAGCGCGGCGGCGATGGCGTTATTCGGATCGGCGATGTTGTACGGTGACGTCGGCGCATATGTCGGCACGTTGAGATTCATCGTATTGTAGACATTTGACTGTTCGATAAATGGACTCAGGTACGCAAGGATGCCCCAATTCCCGGCGCTGTAGCGGAAATTGCCGCCTGGTACGAGATTCGGCGGGAACGCGCTGTGAGTTCCCTCATAATTGTGCATGGCCAGCCCGAGTTGCTTCAGATTGTTCTTGCACTGAGTGCGCCGAGCGGCTTCGCGAGCCTGTTGAACTGCTGGCAAAAGGAGTGAGATCAGAATTGCAATGATTGCAATCACCACGAGAAGTTCGATCAGGGTAAAAGCACGACGACGCATCGCATGTTCCTCGCTCCGGAGTTGACGGTTGCTACAACACTCTTACGTACATTAGAATGAAAGTCGTTCGATTTGACAACCATGCCGGACAACATTCGTCACGGCGAGGATTGATTTCCATCTTTGGCATTTTGATCGCGAGGAAAAATTGATGTGTGCTCTGTTCAGACTCATTTCGTGTGTCGTGCTTGTCGTTGTCTCTGGCGGATGTCAAAGGAGTGAACCTGTTGCACCCAGCATGATGCATCAGGTCTTGGGTGCATTACAGATCCCCGACGAAGCCGAAAGGGACTCTGAGCTGGCGTCTGCTTGCTTACAGTGTGCTATCGTGGGGGACGGAGAATCTGTCCTGCTCGGAATCCCCGGTATTCAGGACGAGAAATTGCGCAACAATGTGGCTGGTGAATGCGTCGCGATGCTGGTGTCTGCCGACAGGAAGGAAGCCGCAAAGAAAGTCGTAACGCTGATCACCGATCCCGCCAAACGAGACGAATTGTCAGCAACTCTGACGGCTGGATGAGGCATTGCTTTGCGACTCGATTGTTGTTGCCAGCATTCTGGCAGCACAGGAAGAGGAGGCCCAACGAACGCATTGTAGCGCAAACGGAACGCGGTCAGGATCGTCGCAATAACAACTGTCGGCGTTAAACAGGCGGCATCAGCTGATGCAGCCAATCACGCAGCATTTGGCCTGCGCCTCAGTCGCAGGAGCCTGAACAAGCGGAATCGCAATTGATGGCAAGAAGATTACAGGGTAGGAAAATTCTACAACGTCCTTGTCATTACCCATAAACTTTCATGTGCGGATCGGAGAATTGCGTTCACCCACAACGCGACGATGTGATGGAGCCATGGGCTGATTGATTGCAGCCGGATCCCGGTGCGATTCGGCCCCCTCCGGCCCTGTGCCCAATGGCGTGGACTTTAGGAATTCCAAAGGCGAGCGGGGTACGTAAGTGCCCTGATTTCCGCATCATCCGCGACAAATCAGGGGATTGACATCCCCCGCTCGCCTTAAGTCCACG
>JAYSPO010001640.1:0-7180 GCA_043722015.1 Candidatus Kuenenia sp.
CCCGGAATTCTGTTGACGCTTGTCGCAGCTCTTGCCTCAAGTGCCCTCCTGACCGGTTGTCAGACAACTATCGGCGGGCAGACTCTGCCCTCGCCCGACTACCTCACCGACGACGTGCAATACTTCCCGGCTGGCCCGGAGTTTAAACTCACCAATCAGGTTCAGGCATCTCAAAAGCAAGCCGCCGAAAAGGAAAAACTGCAGCAGGGCTTTTGAGTTCCGCCCGCTGATTCTCGGTAAATTCCCACATCCAGAATACCCATCAGGGCGCTCGAGTCATGGACACGAGTGCCCTTTCTCTTTGCGCTGTGGACGATTTACGGGCAAAGCAACGTTTTCCTGTGACAGCACATTGTCTGTTTCGACAACACTTGTCTGGACAAGTGTTTGTTGCCGGTCTAAGATCGAGTCAGTCTTTTTCGTTTAACCCGAGCCAGCGGCGAGGCACCTCGCTCGTGGAATCCTCGCCGCTGGCTCGGGTTAAACATTCATTTCCATACGGAAGGTTGTCCGGAGACAGGCGAGGTTTTCGATGTTTAACGATGTACCCCAATCAATCAGTGAAACCGATGTTGTCGTGATCGGCGGTGGCCCGGCTGGTTCGACCACCGCGACGTTGATCGCTCAAAAAGGCTACAAAGTTCAGTTGTTTGAACGAGAGAAATTTCCGCGATACCACATCGGCGAATCATTGATTCCAGAAACGTATTGGGTTCTCCAGCGTCTGAACATGCTTGAGAAGATGCGCCAGAGCCACTTTGTGCACAAGCACAGTGTGCAGTTCGTGAGTGCCAACGGAAAATCGTCTGCGCCGTTTTACTTCTCCGAGAACAAGCCGCATGAGTGCTCACAGACGTGGCAGGTCGAACGTAGTGAGTTCGACCTGATGCTGCTCAACAACGCCCGCGAACACGGTGTGGATGCGCACGAAGGTGTTCGCGTGCTGGATGTCCTGTTCGACGGTGATCGCGCCACGGGCATTCGCATTCAGCGGCCCGACGGTTCGACTGCCCAGATCAACGCCAAAGTTGTGGTGGATGCCAGTGGTCAGAGCGGCATGCTGATGAACCGGCTCAAACTGCGAATCTGGGATCCGGTACTCAATAAGGGTGCGATCTGGACATACTGGGAAGGTGCCTATCGCGACACCGGTCGTGACGAAGGTGCAACGGTGGTGCTACAGACGGCGAGCAAGAACGGCTGGTTTTGGAACATCCCGCTGCACAACAACCGCGTCAGTCTTGGAATCGTGGCCCCGTTTGACTACCTCTTCAAAGGGCGAGGAACTCATGAAGAGGTTTACCACGAAGAGATTGAAGCCTGTCCTGCGGTCAAAGAACGAATCTCCGGCGCAAAACGGGTTTCCGGTTATCATGCCACGCGCGACTATTCGTATCGTTCGACAAAAGTCGCGGGCGACGGCTATGTCATGGTCGGCGATGCGTTTGGATTTCTTGATCCGTTGTATTCGTCTGGCGTTCTGCTGGCTTTGAAGTCCGGCGAAATGGCGGCAGATGCAGTCGTGGAGGGACTCGAAAAGAACGATCTGACAGAAGCTCAGCTTGGCAAATGGGGCCCGGCTCTGAACGCCGGCATTGATCGGATGCGACGTCTGGTCTGCGAATATTACGATGGCTTCAGCTTTGGACGTTTCGTCAAGAATTTCCCGCAACTGCAGGGAACCGTGACAGATCTGTTGATCGGAGATCTGTTCACAGACAAAGTGGATGTCGTGTGGAAACCCATGGAATCGCTGTACCGCGAAGGCAAAACGGTTCCGGGCAACTGGACCGGAGGCATTCCCGGTGAACAGGCGGTTTCCAAAGCGAACGAGTGGTACTACACCGAAGCGGCGACGTCGTAGCCTGGCTTCCGACTGTCGTCTAATCTCAACGGTCAGAATTTTCGTTTAACGGCGAGCCGTAGGCGCAGGCGAAACCTGGCAACGCCTGCGGCTTGCCGTTAAACGATTAATACGTCAGTCCCCATGCTGCCCGCGCCCTGATCACCAGCCACCGCGACTCAATGCTTCTTCACGTGTTGCTGATTCTGGTCGATGAGGTACACTCCGACCACGAATAACGCTTGGCGTGGCCTTCGCCCGCAACCCAAAATGACAAATTGCATGGAACACTAATCAACACTGATCTGCGCTAATCCACGGCAATCACACCATCAGTGAAGATCAGCGTCGATCAGTGTTCCCCGTCTATGCGTGCTGGGATTTGCGCGCCGTGCGAAGATCTTAAACGTTAGCAATACAGTGGTCAGGAGACCGATCGATGAATCCCATGTCAGGCAGTAATTTCGCACACCAAATTGTCCTGGGTACGTGGCTGTGGTTTTCGTGTCTCTGTGCCGCGCCGGCTGATGACTGGCCGAACTGGAGCGGGTCACATCACGACGGTATCTCCCGCGAAACCGGCTTTGCCGATGCATGGCCCAAAGATGGATTACCGATTGAGTGGACTCGCGAAATCGGCACAGGCTTCAGTTCAATGTCTGTCGCAGGGGAACGATTGTTTGCGATGGGACACAAAGATGGAGTGGAAACTGTCTGGTGTCTGAACTGCAGGAGCGGTGAAGTCGTCTGGAAGCACGAGTATCCCGGCGAACTGATTCCAAATCTGCACGAAGGTGGTCCATGTTCCACGCCGACGGTCGATGGCGATTGTGTCTACACCGTCGGCAAGGAAGGTCAGTTGTTTTGCCTGAATATAGCTGACGGAAAAGTCCTTTGGGCGAAGATGCTGCAGCAGGAGCTCGAAGTCAAACTTCCTGAATGGGGCTTCAGCAGTTCACCTCGGATTCTCGGGAAGCAGCTGATCCTTGAGGCTGGTCGGGTTGCCGCATTCGACAAATCGAACGGCGATCAATTATGGCAAACTGATGTTCATCAAGCGGGCTACGGATCTGCCGCTGTTTTTGAGCATGACGGGAAAACGTTGATAGCCACGCTGGATTGTGATGGCGTCCGAATTGTCGATTCTGCAGACGGCACACGGGTCGCTTTTGCTGAATGGAAATCTCCCTACAGAACCAATGCCACAACACCAATCATTGTCGGTGATCAGATCTTTGTTTCGACGGGTTACAAGATCGGATGCGGTCTGTTCCGTCTTCAGGGTCAATCGCTGGAACTGGTTTACAAGAACACGGAGATGCGAAATCATTTCAATAATTCCATCCTGCTGGACGGACATTTGTACGGTTTTGACGGAGACGCGCACCTCGGTCGACTTGTCACGCTGACCTGCATCGATTTCGCGACTGGAGAGCTGACGTGGAGACAGCGTGGACTTGGCTGCGGATCAGTCCTGATCGTGGACGGCAAGCTCCTGGTGCTGACCGAAGACGGGATTCTGGTCCTCGCTCAAGCATCTCCGGATGCCTATGTTGAACTTGCGCGATCCGCATTTCTCGACGGCCGCTGCTGGACGGTCCCGGTTCTTTCGGATGGGCGTGTTTACGGCCGCAACGCCGACGGAAAGCTGGTCTGCGTGGCTCTGCCCAGGAAGTAACGCCGCCTGATAAAAGCCGGCCACCAAATCACTGACGCCGAACCGACAATCCGACGAAAGATGCCCTACTCCGCTCGCAGGTCTCATTTCCGATCGCGTGGAGCATAGTCGGGAATGGACGCGAATCGATGTGGAAATCAGACCGCCGACCGCGGGGCGACCGGGGAACGCCATCCGAAAAGAGCGGTGAGCAACAATGCCCACGCGACTGTTGAAAGTCCTGCGCGAACGATGCCCATGAGACTCAGAAATCGCCCAATTTCCTCTGAACGCATCTCGCGAGACGCCACTGTCGTCATCCAGATTTGCGTACCGATTCCCGTGATCAGGGCTCCAAGTAAGATCAGGAACGCGACGATGCAGAGGATCGAGACGGCCGGATGGCGTTTCCAGAAAAGAAGGGCGAGAACAATCCCGACACAATACACGATCAGAAACGGAACATTCGTAATCTGTGAAAGCAGAAACGAAAGCCAATTTGCGTCTGGAGGTTCGGGAAACAGCTTCCCGCGCCGGAGCGTTCTCCTCATGATGAACTTTGATTTCTGAGCGCCCAGCGCAAGCTTCGCCCGAAACCCAAAGTAGCCGTCACGCTCTGCCGTGACGAGCCTTGAACCCGGCCACATGAAAGGAGTTCCCGCGCTGATTGTCCTTCAGCCCCATGCAACGGGGCTGACCGTGGGGCTCTGCCTCGTTTGATGAATGTCGATCGACAAATGCTCATCACGGCGGAGCGTGATGGCTACTCTGGGTTGCGATCTCCGCGTGCGGCTGCGTGCCATGGAGCAGATCGCGCCACTTTCCCTGCTCCGCAGTCACGCAAACAGCTTCGCGATCGGCTGGCCTCTGTCGGTGATGGGAACGGGACGATCGCCGTCGTAGAGATTCTTTCCATAGTCGATGCCGACCGCTGCGTGGATCGTCGCGAACAGGTCGGCGACACTGACCGGGTCGGCGACGATCTTTTTGCTGAGTTCGTCCGTCTCTCCATACGCGCCGCAATGTTGCAGGCCACCACCAGCAAGGACACAACTGAAGGAACTGCCCTGATGACCACGACCGCCGCCACTGTCGAATTGCGGTGGGCGCCCGAATTCCGTGGTGATCACAATGAGTGTCCGATCGAGCATTTGTTTCTGTTCGAGGTCCGTGATCAACGTACTCACCGCTGTGTCGAGTTCCTGAATCAGAGCGTGCTGCTGCAGGATGCCTCCGTTGTGAACGTCCCAGCCAGAACCGTTCAGGAAGTTGAGATTGTGCGAAACTTCGATAAACCGCACGCCGCGCTCGATCAGGCGTCGCGCGAGCAGGCAGCGTTGACCAAACTCGCCACCGTACCGCGTGCGCAGGTCGCCCGGTTCTGCGTCAAGCTGGAAGCTGCGATTGAACTCCGGCCCGCTCAGTTTCAGGCTGAGGTCAATTGCCTCTTCGTACTCGCGCAGACGAGCATCATTGCCGGGAGGCTGAGCACTCCGGAGGTCGGCCAGAAATCCTTCACGTCGCGACTGCCGTGCGGAAGTAATGCTCTCCGGACGAGACAATCCCGCCGGCCCCTGGCTGGTGTCGGTGAGATACAGATAACTGTCCCGGGCGCCGAGAAATCCCGGACCGCGTGTGACGTTGGGATAACCGATCAGCACATACGGCGGTGCTCCGTCGGCCGCCGCACCGCGTTCATGCGCCACCACCGAGCCAAGTGATGGATACACGACAGTCCCACTGACCGGACGGCCGGTGTGCATGAAGTTTGTCGCCGCTGCGTGCTCGTCAATCACATTGTGGTTGACGGTTCGGATCGCTGTCACCCGATCCATCAAGGGTGCCAGATGCTTCAGGTGCTCGCAGATGCGGATGTCGTCTACTGCGGTCTCAAGGCTTTGATAGTACGACCCCGCGACTTTCTCCTTCGGGTCGCCGACGCGTTTTGGGTCAAACGTGTCCAGCGCGCCCATTCCGCCGCCCAGCCAGATCGAAATCACATGTTCCGCTTTCCCCTTCAGCGGCGTCTCGGCGCGAACTCGGGGATTGAGCGCCGAACCTGCGGCGACCACTGCGCTGGCTGCGATGAATTTTCGGCGATGCATGGTGTTTGTTTCCTGGTTGTTCGTTGGAATCGCACTCGACTCTGGAGAGTCGCGTTACGGTACCCACACAAATTCGCTGATGTTCAGGACGCTCCAGACGACATCCTCATAGACTTCACGCCATTCCGGTCGCAGCCGCAGATCCGGCGGCGGACCGGTGCGTGCCCGTCGTTCAAGTTCCAGAGCGATCGTGGTCGATTCCGGGCTCAGATGATTTGACCATGTTACCGCCGGGAGTGGCTCCAGCGGTGTGACGGCGGGAATCTCCTCAGCACGCAGCAGACGTTCATGAAAGCCCATGGCCAGCGCCTTTGCCAGCGGGGCGCGTTCCGAATCGCTCGGTAACCGACTGAGGTAACGCAGAAAAATGCTGTCAACCAGTTGCTCAGGAGATGCCGAATTGATCGCGGTCTCGGCCAGTCCACTGTTCTGCGCTGCGCGTGTGAGCAAGACCGATGCCGTGCTGTTGGCGAGCACGCCGGGTTGCAGTACGTTGGGAGCCGATTCACGATCCGTGCGAGGATTCTGACGCGATCCGCTCCAGCCAAACGCCTCCATGATATCGGTGATTGCTCTGGCGCGCGGCAGACCAAGGCTCGGCCGATCTCGTTCATTGGCGAGGCTCGCAAACATCCATGCCCGCCGAGGCACACCCAGCGTAAGCCGATTTGAGGCTGGTCGTCGCGCGTCCGGATCAAACGTCAATTCTTCCACATCCAGGTCCTGGCCTGCTGCCGCGCAGAGGGAATCGACGACCTGTTCGGCCGACATCCGGCGACGATCCGGAGCAACGAAGAACCGCAGCTCGGCAGTGGTCGCGCGATTCGTGCCCGTGGCGGAACGCTGATACACATCGGATGTCAGGATCAGGCGCGAGAGATGCTTCAGGTCGTAATCATGCGTGACGAATTCCTGCGCCAGCCATTGCAGCAATTCAGGATGACTTGGCGGATGTCCTTCCCAGTCATCCGGCGGTTCGACAATGCCAGCCCCCATCAAACGTCGCCACACACGATTGACAATGACTTGTGCGAATCTGGAATTCTGCGGAGACGTGATCAGTGCGGCGAGGCGTTCTCGTGTGCTGTCCGGTGACTGGATCAGGGCTGGGAGTGACTCGTCCTCGGCGCTGCCGGTCACATTCGCGAACGGCCATGCGGGAACAACGGATTCATCCGGCTTGAGCGTCACTTTGATCAGCGAATCGCGATGCTGCTTTGCGAAGAAAGCATCCGGTACACGGCTGGTTGCAGGCACGGTGACCGACTTCTGTTCAAACATCGCGGCCAGTGAGTACAGATCACGCTGCTTCGTGCTGTGAAAAGGCGAATCGTGACAACGCGCGCATTGCAATTCGATCCCCAGAAAAGCACTCGCGACGATTTGCCCTTTGGCAGCAAACGGGGCATCATTGTTCGCGGCGATGCCAAAACCCGCGCTGCCACCTTCGTGCTGACTTCCGCGGAGCAGAATCAACTCAGTGACCATGCGATCCAGTGGCTTGTTGTCACACAGGGCGTCGTACAGAAACCATCGAAACGGGCCGGTCGTGTTCAGACTGGCATTGATCAATGT
>JAYSPO010001641.1:0-1820 GCA_043722015.1 Candidatus Kuenenia sp.
GGTGTGCCTGCGCGTTGCTTGTCACACCCTACGAGTTGGCCCAGGCTCAATCACTCGCCGCGAGCCTCTTCAGAACGCTGTCGACTCGTTCATCGAACAGTCTTTGCCATTCCGCAGCAACGATGCAGTCGCAGTCCTCCTGAGCGTAGCCGGTGTTGTTGCGTTGCTGTTCGGTCGGCAGGTAGTAGATGTAGCCGTTCGTGTAGCCCGCCACAAAAGTATTCGGGGCTGGCGAACGCTTCTTGATGGCGAGACCAATCTCAACGGTCAGTTCGCCGCCAAAGGTCACCATCACAAAGTCTCCGATGCGAATACCGCAGACTTCAACGTTGACCGTCGGCATCGCGGCTGCCTGATTCTGCTTCAGATGCATCTCCAGCAGATTCAGATTGATCTGCAGACGCGTCAACTGTTCCATCGCATGAATGTTCTGGACATAAGCTTCCAGATTGGCACGGTTCTCGGTATCCAGCTTGCTCAGGTCTTCGCGCCCGTGCGCCTTTTCATGCAGATAACGCTGGCTGTAGTACGCCGGAAAATCTTCCGACACTTTATGCTGCACGTAGAGTGGAAGAAAGGTCTTCAGGTTGATGTTGGTGCCTTTGAGCGACTTGACAATCTGCGCCTGCTCCGCCTGAATCGATTCCATGCGGCGTTCCAGATCCGCTCCGCGGGGCAGGGCGACGATTTCATTGATGACCTTCAGCGTTGAAGAGTCACCAGGCTGAATCTGGCGCGCGGCCTGCAACGTGCTCAAGCCGAGCTGGTTGCCATAGTGTTCGGCATCGTGCATCTGATGGACGATCTTGTACATCGCCGGATTAATGTCCCCGGCACAGCCCTGCACAAAAAAGGCCATCACGTTTTTGCCCAGATTTTGCTCGATCGCTTTCGACGCAAAGCCCGGGAAGTCGGCCGTGTTGCCGCCGCCGGGGACTCCTTGAATCGGGTGGCAGGCAAAATTGTAGAGCAGGGCGAGCGGCGTGCCGTCAGTGCGATCGATTCGCAACAGACCGATCTCAGGATCAACGGGACCGACTGCTTCGACGTCTTCGTCCTTTGGCATGGAGTACGCTCGACGCATATCCACTTCGCTGCCGTCTTTCATCTTCAATCGTCGATTTTCCATGATGCGATCTTCATGGCCGCGGCCCGTGCCGACGCGAACGGGAACCATCGCGGCCACGGCTTCTTGGACAGCCCGCACCGTCAACTGATCGGCGTTATCTCGGACGACGCTGTGACAATGGCTGGCGTTGATGACGACATGCTCGGGAGTAATGCCTTGCTTCTGCAGTTCCGCGCGCACGTTGGGAAGATACGTATTTCCAATCCGCCCGATTCCTCCAATCGCAACCGCATCGACGGTCACGATAATCGCGGTCGTGTCGCCATTGGAAATCGCCAGAGCTTTGACATACGACGGATCATTCACCGGCCCGGCATCGTGATCCGTAATTTCAACGCGAGCCACGCCGGCGCGGAGGGTTGTGCCGGCAGCTGCAGGCTTTTGAGCCTTCTCGTCAAAAGCGTGTGTTGCCTGAGGTGCCAGAAATACCAGAAACAGTTCGAGGCCCATCGCGACAGATAACAGTGATCTCATAAGTGAACCTTCGAAGTGGTTGAGGCAAAGTTTCGTGTAACGCACTCTATCGCCGGACTTTTGACTTGGCGAGCGGTGCGGCGTGAGCCCACCGGTACGGGTGCGGTCGTGGATTTCGGTAGGTCCTGCTTGCCGAGCAGGACTTCGCGGCCACGCCGCGACCAGCGACGAGTCGCAGTCGAAAGGACGGCCACGCGGCGACGTGGAGCGGATGTGC
>JAYSPO010001642.1:0-1918 GCA_043722015.1 Candidatus Kuenenia sp.
AATTGCCGGAACGGCGCTGCGCTTGGTCCGGCCTACAGACTAGAGCGATCGTGACGCGACATATGATGCGTGCTACAATCCTGATCATGAATCAACCTTCCGGGTATGACTGGGCAAATACGATCGCAAATCATGCGGCAAATTTGTAAACATGCTGAATGTCCACACAACAACGCTGCAGCGAATCCTGACGCTGCTGGTGTGCGTGTTGATCTGCAAAATTGTCGTGGGCGTGTGGCTGAGTTATCGCGATTACATGCCGCCGAATTTTGAATCCGATTTTCTGCATGGGCGAGCACACTATTTCTTTGGCGGCTACCAATGGGCGTTTTATACGCACATTACGTCTGGCCCCTGCTCGCTCATATTGGGAATGGTTCTGCTCAGCGAACAATTTCGCCGGCGGTTTCCAAGGTGGCATCGGTCTCTGGGGCGGATTCAGGTGGTGTGCGTCCTGCTGTTGGTGACTCCGAGCGGGCTGTGGATGGCATTTTACGCTGATGAGACCGGTGCCATCGCGGGCACTGGGTTTGCGGCACTGGCCGTCGCCACCGGGATGTGTGTCGCGCTTGGCTGGAGATCGGCGGTAAAGCGGCGATTCGCTGAGCATCAACGCTGGATGCAACGCTGTTTTGTGCTGTTGTGCTCAGCCGTGGTGCTCAGGCTGATCGGTGGCGCGACGACGGTGGCCGGAGTCGAAGCTGCATGGGTCTATCCGCTTGCAGCATGGACATGCTGGCTGGTGCCGCTGATGACGTACGAGTGGATCCGCTACGTGTGGCGATGACTGGACGCTCAAAACTCCCCGATGCGTTCATTGCCTGCAATGGAGATCAGTGCCCGGCGTATCTCCGTATTCAGATTTTCGGAGAGAAATTGAACATGGCCATCCGCAAAGGCCGCCTGAGTTCCGCCAGTGTGAGTGAGTTTGCCGTCGTTTCCGAAATTCATCGCCATCTCTTCGCTGGCGTCCTGCGGAGCCATCCAGTGGACGGCATGTTCCTGAGCGACTTCGAACACCATCAGTGTATTTCCAGTGCCGTCAGTCATCTCTGAGAACGCTCGGGGTGCGGTGGGATCAAAGCAGGCGTTTGTGCCAACAATGCCAAGGTAATTGGTGAAGCCTGGCGGCAGCGTCGCGCTGGGGCAGCGATAGACCTGCGGAACGATCTTGAGTGCTTCCGCATTCGCCGGATCATCCCATGGTTTTGCAAGGTCGATCATGTTGTAGAGATTCACTTGCTCAACCCATGGCAGGATCAATGTCCGCCAACTGTGCAGTGGTTTACCGGCAGCATCGACGGTATAAGCAGGAGGCAGGGCATGGTAGATGGATTCGTAGTTGTGCAGCGCCAACGCGATCTGCTTGAGGTTGTTCTTGCATTGCGTGCGGCGCGCAGCTTCTCCGCCTCCCCGCGTGACGGGAGGAATCAGGAGAGCGGCCAGGATAAAGACGATGGCGAGACCCAAAAGCACTCTGAGAAATGTGACTCGTGGTCGATTGCTTCGCACCCACGGGTCGCTCACAGGCTCCGGACTTGCATAGGGGTTGTCGGTCATTGGACGGTCTCCGGATTCACGGTGCGGAATCGTACATTCCCCGCGTCAAGTGGCGTTTGCAGACTCAGTCTACGCTCCGTAGACGTTGCAAACAATCAGAAGCTACGACCGATGTGGGGTGCAGTCGCAGATTTTGGTAGGTCCAGCCTGCCGGGCTGGACTTTCGCCGTCAGGCGAACCACAAGAACGGACGTCCGCTCAACGGCGAGGTGTTGCCCTTTAAGAAATACGGATCTGGTCGCAGGTTGCAGCAAGCTGCAAAGTCCTTTCCGGCAGACTCATCCTTACCCACATCTTCTCATTCAAAAGCCCTGAAAAATCAGGACATTTCGATGATTCATAGGTCCATGGATCCCAA
>JAYSPO010001643.1:0-3035 GCA_043722015.1 Candidatus Kuenenia sp.
CAACAACAATGCAACAACCTCCAGAGGGCAAGCGGGCTCAGGCGAAGAAGCTCTATGACGAGAACAACTTCAACGATGCGTTGCAGCTTTATCGGGCGCTGGCTCAGGATCCGGAGAACTCGGGCAAGGGAGTTCCGGAGGATTTGGGATTTGCCATCGCGTGCCTGAACAATCTCGGGCTGGTGCATGAAGCCGATGAACTGATTGAAACGTCGATTGAGACTCACAGGACGAATTTTCGTCTGCTGGCCGGTGCGGCGAGTGCCTATGCAGGCGAGATCGAAAATGGCGGCTTCGTGGTTGCGGGTAAGTTTGAGCGCGGTGGGCATCGAGGCGGCGGACAGTGGGCCAGCGTGGCGGATCGGGATCGAGTGCGGTCGCTGCAGTTGCTGCTGGAAGCGATTGCTCTGGCGGAAAAAGACGACAACGCGACAGCGGCGGAGCGGGCTGACTTGTGGCAGCGGGTTGGCGATCAGATCAGCAGCGCGCGACACGGCGAAGCCTGGAAACTGCAGGATCTGACGGACCTCAACGTATTACCGGACTTTGATATTTCAGACGGCGGTGGTCTTGGCTCTGGTTATTACGGCCGCGGTGGCTGGGGAGGATCGAGCAAAGGTGCTCCCGTGGATCAGGACGGTAATCCCGTTTTTCACCGCAAGCCGGAATCATGGGATACTGCAAAGTCTGACGGCGAACGCTGGCGCTGGGCGATGGCTCAGGTTGTGCAGCATGTCGCCGATCGGCGCAGCGACGTAGACCTTGAATGGGCCGGGTTTCTACAGTCGCAGTTTGGTGTCGGGGCATCGGCGGTCGGCGGACCTCCCGTCATTCGTGAGGCGGCAGCAGGCGACGCGGCAGGCGGTGAAAAGCCTAAACCGTCCGGTGAATGGGCGGCGCATGAACTGGCCGACACCGAGACGATTGCGAAGCTGACGACCGGCGTGAAGCGGTTCACTTTGCCGGACGAATTCAATCACATCGTAATTCTGAAAGCTGTCATTGCACGCGGTGGCGAGACAAAGCGACAGGCTCTGGAATCGCTCATCAACGAACGCATGAATCGGCATCAGTATTCGCAGGCAGCCGAACTGCTGCGAGAGATGCTCAAACTGGCGACCGACAAGGATGACAGGCAGGGTGTTCAGGCTCGCATCGATCAGATCGTGAAGAACTGGATGCAGATTGAAAGTACGTCGGTGCAGCCCGCGGGAAAAGGCGCGACGCTCGATATCCGATATCGCAACGGCAACAAAGCGACGTTTGAAGCTCGCCCGATTAAGATCGACGAACTGTTGACTGACGTTCGCAAGTATATCGAAAGCAAGCCGCAGCAACTCGACGGCGTGAAACTGCAGATCGACAATATCGGCTGGATGCTGATTCGCAATGACGAAGCGAAGTATCTGGAAAAGTCAGTCGCGAAGTGGGAACTGGATCTGAAGGCTCCGGAGAATCACTTCGATGCCATGACGACTGTAACAACTCCGCTGCAGAAAGCCGGAGCCTACTGGGTCACAGCAAAGATGAAGGATGGCAATGAGGCTCGCATCGTGCTGTGGGTGGCGGATACCGCGATCAGTCGCAAGCGTGTGGAAGAAGGCACGATGTACTATGTCGCTGATGCGGTGACCGGTGCGCCGATTGCTCGAGCGGACCTGGAGTTCTTCGGGTGGCGGCAGGAATATCGCCAGAATCGCAACTACGAAATTTTTACCAACCGCTTTGCCGGTCGAACCGACGCGGATGGCCTCAGCACCCCCGATCCGAAAGACCTGGTTCCGCAGAATCAATGGATCGTGATCGCTCGCACGAAAGAGGGTCGTTTGGCCTGGGACGGCTTCATGGGCGTCTGGAATCCAGAAAAACTGCAACCGCTGGACTACAGCCCGCTGAAAGTGTATTCGATCACGGACCGGCCGGTGTATCGGCCGGGACATGCGGTCAAGTATCGCCTCTGGACTCGCAAGCCTCGCTTTGACGCGGACGACAACAGCTACGCGGACAAACAATGCTGGGTGCAGATTCGGAATCCCAAGGGCGATGTCGTCTTTGAAGTCGAAGCGAAGACAGATCGTTGGGCGGGCGTCGATGGCGAGTGGACGATTCCGGCGGACGGAACGCTGGGGACGTACTTCATCGGAATTGCCGAGGAAGTGATGGTCGCTGTCACCGTTGAAGAGAACGGCTTGACGAAAGTCGTCAATCAACCTCAGCGGAACATGATCGGCCACGGATCGTTCGTCGTCGAAGAATACCGCAAGCCTGAATATGAAGTAAAAATCGAAGCTCCCGACAAGCCGGTGAAGCTGGGCGAAAAGATTCAGGCGAAGATCATCGCCAAGTACTACTTCGGAGCCCCCGTCACCGAAGCGAAAGTGCATTACAAAGTCGAACGCACCAAGAAAGACAGCCGCTGGTATCCGATCGCGCGCTGGGACTGGTTGTACTCGCCGGGCTATTGGTGGTTCGCTCCGGACTATCAGTGGTATCCGGGCTTCAATCGTTGGGGCTGTATGCCGCCGATTCGTCCGTGGTGGAACTGGAGTCCTGATCCTCCGGAAATCGTCGTCGAAGGCGATGCCGAGATCGGCGAAGACGGCACGTTCCTTGTTGATATCGATACCGCGACCGCTTTGGCCAGTCACAGTGACAGTGATCACAACTACAACATCACGGCGGAAGTCGTCGATAAGTCCCGCCGCACGATTATCGGCAATGGCAGTGTGCTGGTGGCTCGTGATCCATTCAAAGTCTTCACATGGACCGATCGAGGCCACTATCAAACGGGTGACACGGTCAACGTGGGCTTTCAGGCTCGGACGCCGGACGACAAGCCCGTCAAAGGCAATGGCAAGGCGACTTTGATCTCGGTGAAGTACGAAGGCGACAAACCGGATGAGCAGGAAGTGCAGTCGTGGGACGTCACGACCAACGACGACGGTTCCGGGAATCTGAAGATGACGGTTCCAGTTGCCGGGCAGTTCCGCATCAGCGTCAAAATCGCCGACAGCGAAGGTCACGAGATGGAAGGC
>JAYSPO010001644.1:0-1818 GCA_043722015.1 Candidatus Kuenenia sp.
TGCGGGCCGGCACCGCTCAACAGTCTCCGCAAGAAGGGCCTGATCACCGCGCTGCGAATCCGTTCGGACATCACCGGTGATGAGATCGGAACCTTCGAACAGCAGCAGGATCTGAAACTCGCCGACCAGCAGCAACTGGCGCTCGACAGGATTCTGCGTCCCATTCGAGCGAGCGAATATGAAACGCTGCTGCTGCATGGTGTCACCGGCAGTGGCAAGACGGAAGTTTACATCCGCGCGATTCGGGAAGTGGTGAGTTACGGACGGCAGGCCATCGTGCTCGTGCCTGAGATCAGCCTGACGCCGCAGACGATTCGGCGGTTTCGTAGTCGCTTCAATTCGGTCGCCGTGCTTCACAGTCACATGACCGATGCGGAACGACACTGGCAGTGGCAGCAGATTGCCAGTGGAGATATCGAAGTCATCGTCGGTGCGCGGAGCGCCGTATTCGCACCGACGCCGCATCTCGGATTGATCGTCATCGACGAAGAACACGAACCGTCGTTCAAGCAGGACAGCACTCCCCGATATCACGCCCGCGAAGTTGCGCGGAAGCGCTGTCTGGATGAGAAAGTACCGCTCATTCTGGGATCAGCCACACCGACGCTGGAATCGTGGCTGCGGGCACAGCGAAAAACGGACACGCTGATTTCGATGCCGTCGCGCGTGGCCGAACGCCCGCTGCCGCCGGTTTTGATTGTCGATACGCGGGATGATCCACGAATCAAACGAGGTTCTTCCATCGGTCGCGCGCTGTTTCAGGCGATCACTCGCGCGCTGAATGAAAAGGGACAGGTCATTCTGTTCCTGAATCTGCGAGGGTATTCGCCCACGGTCTGGTGCCGAAGTTGCGGGACGGGAATCAAGTGCCCGAACTGCGACGTGACACTCACCTGGCATCGGGATCGTCAGGCGGCCGTATGTCATAGTTGCGACTATGAAACGCCGCCTCCGAAAGTCTGCCCGACCTGCGAGAGTCCGGCAGTCCGCTATCTTGGCACGGGGACTCAGAAACTGGACGAAGAAGTTCAGAACACGTTTCCAAATGCGCGTGTCCTGCGGATGGACAGCGATTCCATGAAGAAACCCGGCAGCCATGACGAAGCGCTGGACAAATTTCGGCATGGTGAAGTCGAGATTCTGCTGGGGACTCAGATGATCGCCAAAGGACTGGACTTTCCAAACGTGACTCTGGTGGGCGTTGTGGATGCTGACACGATGCTGCGTCAACCAGACATGCGGGCGGCCGAACGCACATTTCAGTTGATCGCTCAGGTAGCCGGGCGCACAGGACGCGGTGAACGCGGCGGGCGAGTCCTCGTGCAGACAACCAGTCCTGAAGACCCGGCCGTGAAGTTTGCATCAAAGCACGACTTTATCGGATTCGCGCAACATGAACTGGCCGAACGCCACGACGGCGGAGCTCCACCGTTTTCGCATGTCGCCCGCGTCATCTTTCGCGGCCCCGATGAAGACCGCGTCCGCCGCACGGCCCGTGACGTGGCCGATAAACTCCGCGCCGCCCGAAAAGGAAACACCAAAGACGTCCGTATCCTGGGAGCCGCACCCGCTCCTGTCATCCGTCTGCGCACGCTGTGGCGTTTTCATCTGCAGATTGCCGGCAAGACACCTGAACTGGTGCGAGAACTCTGGCAATCCGTCGAAAGCACACTCACCCTGCCGGAAGGCGTGGAACTGGCGATCGATGTCGATCCCATCAACGCACGGTAAGCGGATTGTGACTCCCGGAAATTCCTGACTCGGACATCTGGGTCGTACGACGTCAACGCTTGATTTTTGGGTAGGCCGGACCAAGCG
>JAYSPO010001645.1:0-2013 GCA_043722015.1 Candidatus Kuenenia sp.
CAATTCACACAGATCGCGGTATCATTGGCTGTGGCCTCTACGACTGCGCAGTCGCGACTCGTTTCAGCATGGCGATCGCCATCGCACGCGGCACACCCGAACATCCTCTGTTCGAGCCCGAGGATCTGCTGACCGCGCGCATTGTCGAAGTGAGTGAGTCAGCGAAACAGATGGGGATCACTTTTGGCATGACCGGAGATGAAGCACTTCAACAGATGTTGAAGACCATCTGATGCCCTGAATCCTGCATACGCTTGATTGCGGGTCGCCGATATACTCCGCGCGGCCAGAAATGAGTCCGGCGAGCGGAGTGGCGTGAGTCCTCCGGTACCGCGTTTCTGTACCGGCAAGCTGACGCATGCCGCTCGCCAATTCTCTCAATCATGACCGCGTAGAGAATACATGTGTATGATGCATTGATGTTCCGAAGAAAGACCCGAAATGATTCGATCCGTTCTGCTGAAATCGACACTTGGGTACATTGCTGGAAAATGGTGCGCGGCGGATTCTGAACGCACGATGCCCGTCATCAATCCTGCGACCGGCGAAACGATCGCGACCGTGCCTGTGATGGGTCGCGTTGAAACAAACCTCGCGATTGATGCGGCGGCCCGTACGCTGGCGATTCCCGCTGCGATTGAACAACGCAGCGAATGGTTGAGCCGTCTGGCCGAGCTGATCACGCAACATCGAGACGAACTCGGTCGGATTATTACGCACGAACACGGGAAACCGCTCGCCGAAGCACAGGCCGAAGCGGACTACGCAGCCAGTTTTTTTCGCTACTATGCTGGTTGCGTCGATCATCTGAAGCCGAAACAACTGCCGGAGCGGCCTCGCAATCACACCTGGACTGTGTACTACCGACCGGCAGGCGTGGCGGCTCTGATCACACCCTGGAATTTTCCGCTCGCGATGCTGGCGAAGAAGTTTTCCGCAGCCCTCGCGGCAGATTGCTGTTGCGTGATTAAGCCATCGTCGAAAACGCCACTGTCGATGATCGCTTTCTTTTCATTGATCGAACAAATCGGATTGCCACCGGGGAAGGCGAATCTGGTATTGGGTCCTGCGGGCGAAATCAGCGATGCGTTGTGCGAACACCCATCCGTCCGAGTCATCAGTTTCACCGGCTCGACGGCCGTGGGCAAGAAACTCATCGCGAACACCGCGCCGCACCTGAAGCGTTTGGCTCTGGAACTTGGCGGCAACGCACCGTTCATCGTGTTTGATGACGCTGATGTGGACTGTGCCGTCGATCAACTGATGGCCAATAAATTTCGCGGGGCCGGACAGACATGCGTGTGTGCCAATCGAGTGTACGTACAGCAAGGCATCGTGGACGCATTCGCAGACAAGCTGGCCGCCCGCGTCAACGCGATTAAGGTGGGCAACGGCATGGAGGCAGGCATCATGATGGGGCCGCTGATCGATCGCAAAGCTTTTGACAAAGTAAAACGACACGTCGATGACGCGATCTCTGACGGCGCAGTTCGAATTGCTGGTGCCGTACCGGTCGAACCGAATTCGAACGAGGGTTGCTTCTTCCCTCCCACTGTCCTGCGTGGTGTGACAGCACAGATGGAATGCGTGAATGACGAAACCTTCGGCCCACTGGCACCCCTCATCGAATTCCAGTCAGAAGCCGAAGTGATCGCTGCGGCAAACAACACCGAATACGGCCTCGCCGCCTATGTCTTCACCGGCAGCGACGAACGCGCCGCCCGAGTCATCCCGCGCCTCAGCTTCGGCCACGTCGGTCACAACACCGGTTCCGGCCCGACCGCAGAAGCTCCCTTCGGCGGTATGAAACACTCCGGCTTCGGTCGCGAAGGCGGGCTCGAAGGACTGCACGATTTCATCGAAACCCAAACCGTGCCGCGACCATAACAGGGTGAAGTCGTGGATGGTTGTCAAAGTAGGTCCTTTCTGCCGGACTCATCCTTACCCACATTTTTTCATACAGAACGCATGAATCGCGGTGTTTGTCATCCGAAGCGAGGTCTCCCTCCACAT
>JAYSPO010001646.1:0-7503 GCA_043722015.1 Candidatus Kuenenia sp.
TAGTAGAAATTACGCTTGCTCAGCACACCCGGCATGTGATTGAAGCGGCGAAATCGCTGTTCGGCGATGAAGCTCCTTCGCAACTCGGCCAACAATGGCTGCGTTTCTTCAGGATTCCGGATCAGTGGGCAACGTTTCGCAAAAACCTGATCGCTGCCTGTGCCTTACATGACCTTGGCAAAGCAAATGATTCATTTCAGAAGACCCTTGCGGGTCTTGGCGGACAGGCTATTCGTCATGAGCACCTGAGTGCCCTGCTGATCGCACAACCGAATACTAGAGCATGGCTTGAAAACGGTTCGATCAACTTTCCGCTGGTACTGTCGGCAGTCCTCACGCATCACCTCAAGGCGTCAGACCGTAAGGATGGATTTGCCGTCCAGAATGAATCCGGGCCATCGCGGCTCCGCCTCGTCGACGACGACGGCGGTGCCCAGGAGACGCTTGATCTAGTCGCGGAAGAACTAGGGATCGCAAAGTTCAGTTTCACGAACCTCCCCGAAGTCTGGACGTTTGATGAAGGAAAGCAAAGTATTCGAGACTCGCGAGCGACCATTCAGGCGAACATTCTCCAGCCGTACTGGCACGTGTTAAGGAAGGATGAAAACGCTCGCCGACTCCTGCTGGCAGTGAGGAGCGCGCTGATTGCTGCGGACGCAGCGGGTTCCGGGGTCGTTCGTGTCGAAAACGGTTCTGTCGCCACGTGGATTCATGAAAACGTCACCAACCGACCTTTGCTTACAAGCGAGCAGGTGTTTGTCGATATCATCGAAAAACGTCGGCTGGAAATGGTCAAATCCGGAAACTGGAAGGACTGGAGCGATTTCCAGAAAGCTTGCGATCATCTGCCGGATCGAGCCCTCTTGCTTGCACCATGCGGGAGCGGGAAGACGCTGGCGGCATGGCGATGGATTGCAGCACAGCTTGAAAAACGTCCGGCAGGTCACGCAATTTTTCTTTATCCAACACGAGCGACCGCTCGGGAGGGGTTTCAGGACTACGTATCGTGGGCTCCCGAGGCTGATGCGGCACTGATGCACGGAACCAGCGAATTTGATCTGGAGGGGATGTTTGAAAATGCTCCCGAAGGCGACGAACGCCGTGACCGAGGCTATCGACAAACGGACGCGCAACGTCGTTTGTTTTCGTTGTCGTACTGGCCTCGCCGTGTTTTCTCAGCCACTGTCGATCAGTTTCTTGCGTTTATGCAGTACAGCTACGGACCGATGTGCATGCTGCCTGTGCTGGCGAATTCTGTGTTGGTCGTCGATGAAGTCCATAGTTTCGACAACAACATGTTCTCAGCACTCAAAGATTTTCTAAAAGCCTTCGATGTGCCAGTCCTGTGCATGACGGCGACCTTGCCGGAAAACCGACGCAATGAATTGGTAAGGGATTGTAAGCTGGCGGAACCACCAGCTTGGCCTGAGGATCTGCAACAGGTCGCCGATCTTGCACGATATAGATTCCAGCGAGTGGCTGATCGCGCGACAGCCGAGAAATCGGTGCGTCAGGCTCTGGCTGAGGGCAAGCGAGTCTTGTGGGTGGTCAATCAAGTAAAGCGAGCCCACGCTATCGTGCGGTCGTTCATACAAACATTGCCAGACGGCAACGACGACGGTCAACTGGTTACTGAAGACGGAGTTCCAATCGTCTGCTATCACAGTCGGTTTCGACTTCGAGACAGAGTGGACCGACATGCGGAAACGATGAAGTATCTGAAAGCGACCCATTCGACCGCCGCTCTGGGTGTGACGACGCAAGTGTGCGAAATGAGCTTGGACATCGATGTGGATTTACTGGTCACGGAAGAATGTCCAGTGTCATCACTGGTCCAGCGAATGGGCCGGTGCAATCGAAATCGCAATGCTCGATGCCTGAATGATTCCGGACACGTCATTGTCTATCCACCAGAGAACAACGATATTCTTCCATACGACAAGAACGATCTCAGCGGACTTTTGGAATTCCTGAAGCGAGCCGAAGGACAGGACCTTTCACAGACTGACCTCAATGAAATCATGCGAAGGTTGCCGGGACCCGCTTTACCGGGAGACAAGATGTCACGCTTTCTGGAAAGCGGCCCGTATGCCGTTGGTCCGCGTGAGGACGGCGGCGACGGATTCCGCGATTCAACAGAATTCAGTCGGCAGAGCGTCCTTCTTAATGACGTGCAATCCTATTTGAACGCCACAATTGCAGAAAAGCCAGGATTCATTGTTCCCGTTCCAAATGGTCGAGTCATGAGCCGCGACGAAGTCTCTGCGACATTTCCGAAGCTTGCAGCCGGGATATCTGTTGCCCCCAATGACAACTATCACCGAGCCGTTGGATTTCTCAATCAGCCCGTTTCCCAGTGGAATTCACATGAATAGCGATGCGACCAAAGCCACGAAGAAGACTCGAAAGCATGCGCAATCCAAACCCGCTGCAACTGCGGACTCGGAGAACACCAGCGATATTTCTTCCGTGCGAATAACGTATGACTTGTACGACCTTCCGACGGCGCAGCATAAAGCGGGGCTCGCCGGTCTGCTGCTACAGATTCGGTCGATGTCGAATCGTAACGCCGACTTGCCGGTGCCGAATGTTGAATGGGACAACGAATTTCCTGAAACCCGCGTTACGCTGGAGTTCACAGCAGAAACCGTCCAGTCTCTGTTTGACGATCTGTACGACGCCACACTCGATGAAGGGCCTGTTCGGGAAAAGCCTTTTACAAAAGGCAAGACAAAGTTGGTGCGTCGTCAGTCCTATATAAAGACCGACAAGAAGGGCAACGAAAAGACAGTTGAAGGGTACGTCTATCTGGAACTGGCTCCCAGCCTGGCAACACTGACTCACTTTCTGCCCAAAGAAGGCGAGTGGGTCAAACTATGGCGAGACTTGATCTGGCAGATTATTCGTGAAGGGAAGAAGAAAGCTCCGTACATCAAGCGAGCTTCGAAGAAGGCAGAACTTCGTGACGCAGCAGCGGCAGATGAATCCGGAGACAGCGATTCAGACAGCACCAGCGACGATGACAAAGAAACCAGCCGTGGCGACGGCAGCACATGGGACGATCTGATCAAGTTCACAAAGAAAGGAGCAAGTGCGCAGGGTAAACTCTCCGGAGCGTTGCTGCTTGGGGCCATGGAGAAAAACGCTGAATCACTGACGCTGCTGGGACGGATCGACCAAAACCTGCTGCTGCATTTTTGGCCACTGGCGGTCATGGTCTTTGTTCCTTTGTTTCTTGACAGCGATGGTGAGACACACATCGGTCGTCGCAGCAAGAAAGATTCCGATCCCCATTTCTGTCTCGCCGTTCCGGAAGTCTCAAATCTGTCGCAGTTCGTTGAAGACTTTCCCCGCATGCTGCAGCAATTGGGTTCTGAAAAGGCAGCGTTTCGCCCGCGAGAATCGCTTATCGATATGCCCGCTGAGGGTGCATTCGCATTCATCGAGCATCTCGCGGTTCTTGCACCGGGGACTATGGCGGATAGTGGCGTGCGTTGGGCCATTAATTCGATTGACTACTTCCATCTGACCAAGGCTGGCAACAACGTCAAGTTTCTGACCAGTGGGAGAGTCGTCCCCAAGCCGCATCTGGTTGAGAAATACCAAGGCATCCGTGGGCTGCCCGGGGCAAAGCCGCCATTTGGAAATCCGTTGTTCCGGCGCGGTCTGATGATGGCTCTGTTGTCGGATGTTCCATGGTTTCAGCCGTTTTCGAAACTGTTTCAGGAATGGCCTGCTGAGTTCTTTGTTCACTCCGAAAAATCTCCTTCAAAACTATCGTGGTTTTGGTCGGACGCTCGGAAAAAACTTCAACTGGAGATGATTGATATGTCGGAAGATGTTGACCCCGAATCGCCACCGCCCGATGACAAGGTCCTGGCGACTTTGTTGCATCGGATTGTGCGAACGTACGTCACGGATCGTGCTGAATCCCGGTCAGGAATCGACCTCGATAAATACCGGAGGGGTGACAAAATTGAATGGGAAGCGTTGCCTCCGAAGTTCGCGGAAGAACGACGCAAAGTAGGCGAGTCGCTGTTTCTGGAACTTCGATCGCGACGCGATCAGGCATTCATCGAGCATTTCACACGGACACTGTTCTCCGGCAAACAGTTCCTTTCAGAAGCGAATTACAGCGCCGTAGGACTGGCTCTGCTGAACCGAACTGACGACGTCAAAACACTGACTCTCATGGCTCTTTCTGCTAACTCCTGATTCTCTCGAAGGAAACGTTTCAATGAATTTGTTTGCTACAGTTTTGACTTATCCCGCTCCGTCTGCCAATTACCGAGGCGAAAGCGAGTTGAACCGCACGATCATTCAAAAGGTTACGGACGGTCGGTTCGATTACCCGATTATTTCCCCTGAAGCAATGCGAAATGCTATTCGGGAAATCCTTACTGCATACGGGCTGCCGAGCAATCGCAGCCGGCTGCATGATGAAGAGCAACTTTCGGTGACGTTTGCGGAGTACCCAAATCCTCACAAGTTTGTGGATGATTTCTTTTTCGGTTACCTGGTTGCTACAGGAAATACGGAACGAAAAGCGATATTGAAGAAACAGAAAGATGAGGGCCGAGACGACTTTACCTTTAAGCGGGATTCCGTCCTTCGCATGAACCTTGCGAAAGGACTTGAACCATACCGGCACAACGCAATTTTTACTCAGTCACCTCTCGCCGCTGAAGGCAGTGCGTACAAGAATGCAACAACGTCCGCACTCCTTCATCGTGAAACAGCAGTGACGCCGTTTCAATATCCGTTCGCCCTGAATCTCAACGACTGTGCCCCAAAGCCGGAATGGACGCGGGCCTTGCTGAAAGCGATCGGCGAACTGAACAACGTGGCGGGCAATCACGCACGCAGCTACTTCGAAATGGCTCCGGCCAGCATCATCATCCGACTCTCCGAATCTCTGGTAGCTGGGTATTCGACGTACGGATTCCAGAAGGCGAAGAAGTCCGACAACTACGAGTTTCCCGAAGTGGTTGATGGCATTCTGCATCAGGAAAAAGATGCTGAAGGAAAACTCATGGATGCACCGGACTACACTGGTTCAGAATTCTACATCGGCGGACGCATCGTTAAAGACATGTCCGATGATACCATCAGCCGGTTGAAAGCACACGGCGTTACCCTGGATCGCGATCCTCGCCGACTTCTGGAGACCGTGACGGAAAAAGCTTTGGCAGGAGCAACAACATGATCCAGCTCTATCTGGAAGCACCGTTTGCAGCCTGCCGGACTTTCACGGCAGGCTGGTATCGGCCCACAGCTACGTTTCTGACACCGTCTGCGATTTATGGGCTGCTGTTGAATGTCGCAGGCATCGAAAGCCGCCTGCGGGAAGAGCACGAAGACCATGATGGTTCAGCCGCCGCAACTCTGACGGTGAGCGGTCTGCCGTCCGCAGAACTTGCTGTCGGCGTTCCTACGGTCGAATTGCGAGGAAAGGATACATTCGTCCCGGTAAACGACGCTGAACTTTTTCCGCGAGTGCAGTCAGTCTTTCAGCAACTGCACAATTATCCCGTGGGTGCGTCCGGCAAGGAAAAGGCAGACGCATGCAAGGGCAACAAATACAACATCACGCCGGTGCGTCGCGAGTTTCTGTCTGACATTCGAGCCGTCATTGCGTTGCGGAGTTCGGAGGACTTTGAAAACCGGATCTGCCAGGGCCTTGCCGGTGAACTGAACTCCGGACGTTACGGAGTGCCGTTTCTAGGTGACAATTCCTTTCTGCCAGACCGGCTCGAAAAGATGACAACCGCAATTCCTACACGATGGTTCGAACAACTCGGGCCAGCTTCGGAAGCCGGAATGCGCGATCGCGCGGCGAGATTGACGATCTCAGTCAACCGTGCCGACCTTTCGCGGACGACATCCGGGTTGTTTGCACCGACCACTGAAGCCCGTACAACTCCTCCAGACAATGCATGGATTCAGGTGGGCGAAGTGCGATGAAACCGGTCCAACATGGGATTCGAACTTAGAGTTGCTGAATATCGCGAGCCCCATGAAGCACTCGGATCAGCTCGATGCCTTCAGTGATCGGCTTGTAGTAGACGACATACTTTTCAACGGAGAAACAACGAACCTCACGCCCAAGTTCACGGCGAGATTCCCCAAGGCCAGGCTGATGGGCATACGACTGACATCGCTCAAGAAGTCGGTAGAGAAACGCTCCAGCGGCGTCAGGATTGTCAGCTGCTATGTAGTACCAGATGTTGTCCAGATCGATTTCAGAAGCTCGGGATTTATGAACTTCCGTCATGACTCGGACACTTGAGAAGCGGCAAGTCTCTGGCGACCGCGTCTGATGATGTCCTCCACGTCCAGCGGGGAAGACCGCCCTGCTTCGAGATCATCAAGTCCAATTTGAATATCTTTACGAAGGGCATCAAGTTTTTGTTCGCGACTTTGCAGCAAGTTCAGTCCTTCCTTCACTGCTTCTTCTTCAGACCGGAACCGACCGCTGGCAATTCCGTCCCTCACAAATGGCTGGAATTCAGGGGGTATGGCGACTGACATTGGAATCTCCGGCTGCAAAACGCGGACTGGATGTTAACCCGAAATAACGCAGGAGTATTGTAACCACGGAGAGACTCATTCGTCACCACGATTTTTGGAGTCATCTTATGTCCGCCCCAATTCCGATCGAGACCCTTGGTACGGGATCGATCCCGGAAACACCTTATGCCAGCGGTCCCGACAACAATGATACCAGCATTGGCACGTTGATTTTTGAAGACTCCAGCGGAAATCCCGATGATGCAAGTCCCGCTTCTTCGCCCGAACCGCCGCTCCGAGTCGAATCGCTCCATGCCATGAAATACTGCGAGCGGCTCTTCTACTTTCAGGAAGTCGAACAAATCAGCGTGGCCCATCCTGACGTCTACGCTGGCCGCCGCCTGCACGATGATGTCGTTCCGGAAGATGATGTCAGCCCGGAGAAACGATCGTTTCAGGTTTCCAGCGAAACCTGGGGATTGACGGGAAAGGCCGACGCCGTTCGAAAACGGGACGGACAGTGGATCGCCTACGAACACAAGAAAGGCCGGTGCCGTCGAGACGCCGACAATTCTCCTGCACCGTGGCCCAGTGATCGGATTCAGGCGATCGCCTACGCCGTACTTGTCGCGGAAATTCTGGACGAACCGGTCTTGGAAGCTCGTATTCGCTATCACAAAGACAACGTCACGGCCAAAGTCACGATCGATGACGCCGCCCGTGAGGACTTGCGGCAGGCGGTCGAACGAGCCCGCGAATTGCGACGTTCCGAACTTCGCCCTCCCGTCACCGACAACGAGCGACTTTGCAGCACATGCTCACTGGCTCCGGTGTGTCTGCCGGAAGAAGAACGCAATAAGCCCGAACAGATGCAGCTGTTTCCGGCTCGCCGACATGGACAGACACTGCACGTCGTGTCACCAAAAGCACGTATCGGGCGCAGTGCCAATACGATTGTGGTGACAGTCGAAGACGACGTCCAAAAGCTGCCGA
>JAYSPO010001647.1:0-1201 GCA_043722015.1 Candidatus Kuenenia sp.
GCTGTTTCTGGTTGTTTCCTGCGGATTGGTCGGATTCAGTGGTTTCCTATCGGTACATCGTGAGATTGATTTCTTCGAAGAGGAAATGACGGCGCGTCATGGTCGACTTGTGACGGCAGTAGAACCAATGCTACGCGATGCTTGGGGGGCTGCCGGCCGCGGTGACATGCTGCAATTGGTTGCAGGGATCGAGGGGGACGAACAGCAGGTTCGTATTCGATGGGTGTGGCTCGATGAAACCGTTGACGCCGCGACTCGGCCCGTTGTACCGCTGAAAACCCTCGCTGGTATTCCCGTGGGGCATTTGACTTCCGTTCGCGTTCGCGAAGCCAGTCGTGCAGGGTTGTACTGTTCGTATTATCCGGTCGAATTGGGTGACGGTCGGCTGGGTGCTTTGGAAATGTCCGAATCGCTCGCCCGCCGAGATCAGTACACTCGGGACACGGTCGCTCGCACGATTTTCCTAATGGGAGCGTTAATTGTGGCCGCCAGCCTTTTGGTGGCTGTCGTGGGAGTGCGGCTGATTGGTCAGCCGCTGCAAGCTCTGATGCATAAAACACAACAGGTCGCCAACGGGAATCTTCGTACGCCAGTCATTGTAGGTGGCTCGGATGAGCTCGCTCAATTGGCCACGGCCCTGAACCAGATGTGTGAAAAACTGGACACATCGCAACACGCAGTCCAAAGTGAAACTGCTCAACGCATCGAAGCTATGGAACAATTGCGGCACGGCGATCGCCTCAAGACCGTCGGGCGACTCGCATCCGGCGTCGCACATGAACTCGGCACTCCGCTCAATGTTGTCAGCGGACGTGCCGGTCTGATTGCTGGCGGAAATCTCGGTGGCCAAGACATTATCACGAGTGCCAAGGCGATTCAGACTGAAGCGACGCGAATGACGGTCATTGTTCAGCAGTTGCTCAACTTCGCACGCCGCGCTACGCCAAAACAGTTGCTCTGTGATCTGAATTCTGTGATCGATGTGACGATCAGCCTGATGGAACCTATCATCAAGACCAAGAACGCTCAGGTTTCATTCACAGAAAAACTCCCGCACGGAATCTATGTAAATATCGACGCCGCTCAGATCCAGCAGGTGTTCTCTAACTTATTGATGAATGCAATTCTTTCAAAGGCATCTGGAGTTATCGTTCAACTCGCAGCCCATCGCTACGATGCAGACACATCGGAATCGTCGCGC
>JAYSPO010001648.1:0-3628 GCA_043722015.1 Candidatus Kuenenia sp.
TTCAAACATGGGTTGCGGGCGAAGCCCGCGTTGGGTTGATTCGTGTTCATTCGTGGTTCAAACAGTCAGCACATAGAATCCAGTAGAGTCAGCAAATTTCAAATTTCAAATCTCAAATCTCAAATTTCAAATCGCGGCCCGTTCGCAGTCATCCACTCGCGCTTGCACTACGTCTGTACGAGGCCGGAGGTCCAGGTGCTGAGGATGCCGCTCAGAATGACGGGCAGCCATGCGGCAAAATCAGGACTCAATTGTCCGATCGAACCCAGCGCGAAACATCCCTGAGCGACGACATACAGCATGCCCAGCACGCCCGTACAGACAACCATGTTCGCGATCAGGCTGTGTGATTCTTTTCGCATCACCAACGGTAAAGCGATGGCGATGTTGAGCAGACACAACAACGGTCGTGTGATTCGCGCATGCAGCGCCAGGCTTTGACCGCGCACAGGCAGCGGGCCGGTGGACGGATTCTGAATGCGTTGAATCAATTGCATCGACGACAGCAGTTTCAGATTCCGCCCACGATTGTAAAGTTGATCAAAGCTCACTTCCGAAACGATAAACACGTCCCTGCCATTGCTGCAGGGAATGATGCGTTTACGTCCCTCCTCGGTCAGCAGGTTCGTGTCCAGGACGCCGAGCAGATTCTGCAGCAGCCAGCCGGAACGATGTTGATCCGTTTGACTGATGAACGTCGCCTTCTCTGCTTTCAGCACACAGATCTGACTCACAATCTCGGGTTTTGGCAATGTGAAACTCGCACCGACCAGCGACTGACTCTGAACCAGCACCTGATCTCCATCAATGTGCATCAGATAGTTCCAGTAATCGTAAACTGGCTCTACTCTTTGCACCTGAGCCGTCTTGCTGCCGCGAGGTGTCTTCAACTTGACTGCCAGCTCGGGAATAATAAACTCCTGATTGGCAATCAGGGCACCGTTGAGAATTGCGGCGGCGATGAGCAGTGGTTTGAGCAGTCGAAAGGCCGGAATACCTGCTGCCAAAATGGGATACGTTTCTGAATGCTTCTGTAGCAGCCCCAGAACCACGATCACTGAAATGACGATCAGCATCGAGCCCGACATCTCAAAGAACTCACAGGCACGGTATGCATAGTATTCCAGGATGCGGCAGATGAGATCGACGTGCGACCCTGCCTGATTCTGAAAGTCATCGACGTTCGTAAACAGATCTATCACAATATACAGGCCGTACGCTGAGACAAAGAATACTGCAAATGTATGCAGCAGTCGGCCCAGCAGATACCTGTCGAAAGTGGTAAACATCTTAGAACGCCTGAAATAACCATAGCCCGCTCAATTGGCGAGCGGCATGCGTCAGCTTGCCGGTACAAAAACAATGTACCGGGTACGAAAACAATGTACCGGAGGGCTCACGCCACTCCGCTCGCCGGACTCATTTCTGGCCGCGCGGAGTGTGATTTCGCTGATTTGAGTGCCGACGCATTACAGTCGAGCAGCGGATTTCAGGTCAAGATCGGGTTCTGCATCAGGTGGGCGTTGGCATGTAGGCCGCACGCGGTTGGCATTGGCTCGTTTAACCGCGTGCCCAGCGGGCCGCGATTGTTCTATTTGAGATTTCGTATTTGAAATTTGAGATTTGAGATTTGAAATTTGAAATACGAAACGTGGGGCGTTGCTCGCGCTGTTGAACGAATGTGCCATCCTCAACCACGCGGTCAATCAGGGGATTGACATCCCCCGCTCGCCGAAGGATTCGGCCATTCTGATCTTTCCTCAATTTCGGCAAACAACTACCGTCCGCCCTCTTCGGCAGAAACTGCCACTGCAGAATCGTCTGCGGCAGTCTTCGCCAAAGCGGCACAGCATGTGCAGAAATTAAGTTTGTTCAGAAGGCAGATCGAATCAACTGATGTTTCGACTTTGTCTCTGCATAAGTTGCCAGCAGTTCTTGTAATTCTGACAACACGCTCGGACCGCCAGAAATGGATTTCAGCGACCGGGCAGCGCGATCGAAATCTCATGCAGGACTGCAGGAGAACTTCGATCGGGGCTCACATTCACTTTAGGCATGGAAGCCACCTATGAAGCTGATCATGTTGCTGATGATGGCCTTTGATGGTGCATCAAATACAGCGCCCGATGTGCAGTTGCTCGATTTTTCTGCAGGCTACTGCGGTCCCTGCCAAAAGATGGTCCCCATTCTGCAACGAATGGAACAAGCGGGATTTCCGATTCGGCAGATTGATATCTCCGATGACCCGGAACTCACCAAACGTTTCAGCGTTGATCGGATCCCGACCCTGGTACTCCTGGTTGAAGGTAAAGAAGTTCGTCGGTTTGTGGGGCTTACCGGCGAAGATGAACTGCGTCGAGCGATGAACAAGGCGGCGTCCGAACTCTCGGAGAAACGCACTGCGTCAGCAGAAACGACAGCTCCCGCTGAAGTGCTGAACACGAAAATCGATGCCCCCGCAGATCGTCCGGACGTAGTCCTGGTGCCGGAAAAACGTTCGCTCGGCGACATGTTCCGCAGTATGGTTGGCAGGGAACCGAAAGCAACCGACAACCCGACGCTCAGGGGCCAGGATCCAGCTTCGGCCAGGGATCTGACATCCGATGCCATGAAAACAGCGCTTGCCGCGACGGTTCGCATTCGTGTCGCAGGTATGTCCACGGAAGAAACGAAAAAGGGTGAATATTTACAAGATGTCGGTACCGGCACGATCGTCCATTGTGCTACCGGTGAAGCCATCATTCTGACATGTGCGCATCTGTTCCTAAACATCGCGGTGAAAGACGCCGTCGTAGAAGTGGATGTGTTTGAGGACGGAAAAGCAGTCACATATCCCGCCAAACTGGTGGGCGGCGATAATGATGCGGATCTTGCTCTGCTGAGGATTCGAACATCAAAGACATTTCCCGTCGCGACACTCAGCTCAAGTATTGCTGAAGCCAGGCCCGGTCAGGCAATGGTCAGCTTTGGTTGCAATGGCGGAGCGGATCCGACGCGTCTGGATACGAAGTTGGTTGACATTAATCGCTACGATGGTCCTCCGATGTTTATCTGCACGACTGATCCTGTCAGCGGCCGTTCGGGAGGCGGATTGTTCAGCAGCAACGGACAACTTCTGGGTGTCTGCAGTTGTGCGGATCGCAAGACGAAGGAAGGCCTGTATGCTGCACATGGTGCGATTCTGGAACTGGTCAGCTACTGCGAACTGAACTCAATCCTGAAGCCGACCGCTGCGAGCAGTGGTGAAGATCCGTCCGAGATGTTCAAAGATCAGTTGGACAAACCGGCAACGGACGCTGCCAAATCCGATCCAAAGATCGCCAAAAAACCGCAGCCGACGACATCGCAGTTTGATTCAGAAGAATTCAGCGACTTTGCTGAAGTCTCACCGGATGCAATGCTTGAACATCCGGGTGTTGCACCAGCGGCTGCTCCAAACACTGCTCGACGACAGACACCAGCACTGGTATCGACCTCGGCCGGTCCGGAAATTACGATCACGATCGACGACAGGACCGGGGCACAAAAGAAAACGATTGTGATCCCGCAGGCGAGCGCATGGATGCTGCAAATGCTGACCGGGGAAACTGCCGAACCCGCACCGCCGGTGACCACCGCGCTGCGACGC
>JAYSPO010001649.1:0-1634 GCA_043722015.1 Candidatus Kuenenia sp.
GTGATCCGCAATCTGTCGCTCAGCAAGGACGACAGGTCAAGGACCATTGGACGAGTCAACTATGCCGAACTGGGTATTAACCAGCTGGGAGCCGTCTACGAAGGCTTGTTGTCCTACAAGGGGATGTTTGCCGATCAGGACTTGATCCACGTCAAACCCGCCGACAAAGCAATCGGCGACAAGAAGACGCCCACCTGGTTCGTCCCCAAAGATCGCCACGATGAATTCAAAAAGGACGAAGTCGAACGCCTGCCCGACGGCAAACCCCGCATCTACATCAAAGGCACGTTCATTCTGCATCTGAACGGCATCGATCGCGAGCAATCCGCGTCGTACTACACGCCGGAAGTCTTGACGAAATGCATGGTCGAAGAAGCTCTTCGAGAACTGCTGAAAGACTACACCCCCGCCGACGCCGACAGAATTCTGGAACTCAAAATCTGCGAACCCGCCATGGGCAGCGGAGCGTTCCTCAACGAAGCCGCCCGCCAACTCGCCGAACGCTACCTCGAACTTAAACAAAAACAACTGCAAGAGAATTTTCCAGAGGGCCAGTTTCTAGTTTCCAGCGTCACGTTGCCCAACGGAAAACCTCTACTGGAAACTGGAAACCGGCAACTGCCAACTTCCATTGAACCCTCCCGCTACGCCGACGAACTTCGCCGAGTCCAGCACTACATCGCCACCCGCAACATTTACGGCGTCGACCTCAATGCCACCGCCGTCGAACTGGGAGCCCTCTCACTGTGGCTCGGCAGCATTCATCGGCTGCTGATCCATCGGAATGAAACGGGCGGACGAGACATCTACATGCCCGGAGCCACGCCGTGGTTCGGTCTCCGCCTCCGCTGCGGCAACAGCCTGATCGGAGCCCGCCGAGCCGTCTGGACCATCGACCAACTCAAACGCGGCGAACACAGGGGGAAAGTTTCCAGTGGGCAGTTGCCAGTTTCCAGTGAATCGCAAACTGCTCTCTCTGCAGCTCCTCTGGAAACTGGAAACTCGAAACCGGAAACCCCCTCTGCCGCTCCTCTGGAAACTGGAAACCGGAAACTGGAAACTCTCTTCTCCGCCCGTCCCCGCCAAATCACCCCCGGCATCCCCCGCCTTCTCCGTCCCGGCGAAGAACGTCGAGAGGACGAGATCTACCACTTCCTTGTCTTCGACCCGGACATGGTGCCCACGCACAGCGACCAGTTGATGAAATCCTTCTGGCCAGACAACTGTGCCGCCGCCAAAAAATGGATCACGCAGCAGGTCAATCCGAAATGGACCAAAGAGCAGACCATTGAAGCTCAGAAGATCTGCGACCTGATCGATCAACGCTGGGACGATTATTCGAAACGGCGACAAGCCGCACTGGATCGCACGTCCTGCACGGCGACGGTCTGGCCGGTACCGAGCTACTGTCCCGCAGCCGTCAACGCTGGACCGACACTGGCCGAACAGGAACAGGTGAAAGCCGAACTGGAAAGCACCAGCGGTAGTTTTCAGCGAATCAAGCTCGTCATGGACGCCTGGTGTGCTTTCTGGTTCTGGCCACTGGAAAACGTGACCAACCTGCCCAGCCGCGACGCCTTTCTGACCAGTGCCCGGCTGTTGTTGGGAGCCGAGGCTCCGAAAGACAAACTGAC
>JAYSPO010001650.1:0-6548 GCA_043722015.1 Candidatus Kuenenia sp.
GGACCAAGCGCAGCGCCGTTCCGGCAGGGCCAGGGAAAGTGCCGGAACGGCGCTGCGCTTGGTCCGGCCTACTGCTGCTGAACGCACATTCGGAAAAGCAGCTTGCCCGCGAATCGAGCGAATTTTCGCGAATTAAGAATAGTGTTTTTCATCCAGGAAAATCTGGCGATCTGTCTCTGCGACTATTCGTGTCAATCTGCGCCATTCGCGGGCACAAAACATTCAGGAACTGCATACGCACAATGGGACTTCTGGCAGGCACAAAATTCGATCGACCACCGCATTGCGATCGCTGTGAAAAACCGGAATCTGAGTGTACCTGTCCGCCGTTGGTACCAGTTCGTACTCCGCCCGGAAAACAAACAGCGAGGATTGCCGTGGAAAAACGCAAGCACGGTCGGATGATGACGGTGATTCGCGGGTTGACGGCGGAGGATACTGACCTGCCGTCGCTGCTGAAACGCCTGAAGAATGCATGTGGAGCAGGAGGGACAATCACGGAGGACGGATTGGAGATCCAGGGCACGCATGTTGATCGCGTGCGGACAGAATTGCAGACGATCGGGTATAAAGTTAAAGGCTGAATCGTAGCTCAGTCGCTCCGCCGACTGAGATTCCCACCAGCGCCCGCTGCAAAACAATCGATTCCGGTTTATGCCATTATCGCCGTGTTTCTGGGTCGGATTTTCGGAATGCAGAGTCTATGATTCTCGCCACATGACGCAGGTTTTGCACGATCGTCAACAGGAATGCGAGTCGCGGAGCGACGTCGCCTACGTAGCTCAGTCGCTCCGCCGACTGAGATTCCTGCCAGCGCACGGTCATGAACCTTCTATCCACGCTTATGGAGACAGCATGCCATGAAAACTATCGCTATTCCGATTTTAATTCTTCTTTTCGCAGCGTTCTGCACCCGATCAACGGCGCTCGCGACTGAAGAACCAGATGAAGCAACAAAGACGCTAAAGGTCGTCGATGAGAGTCGCTACGAAAACCGTCAGGATCACGATCCCAACGGTATCGGCAAGTTCTACATGGGCCGCGAGATTGCGCATGTGATGGGCTTTGGGCCGGGAGGTCAGGGGGCCGACTGGCTGGAGCGATCGAGCCGCGAAGAAGAGGAACGTCTGGTGCTGCTCGTGCGTTCGCTGCAGTTAAAGCCTGGTGAAGTGGTGGCGGACATCGGTTCCGGCAGCGGGGTGATTTCACTGCGCATGGCCGAACAGTTACTGCCGGATGGCAAAGTTTTTGCTGTGGATGTGCAGGATGAAATGCTGGAACGTCTGAAAGCCAACTGCGAACGCTTTGGCATCAGTAACATCGAACCCGTGAAGGGAACCCAGTACAAGACCGGACTGAAACCAGAGAGCGTGGACATGGCCATCATGGTGGATGTGTACCATGAGTTCGAATTCCCGCACGAAATGATGACGGATATTGCAAAAGCGATGAAGCCCGGCGGCCGTGTGGTGCTGGTGGAATACCGCAAGGAAGATCCGACCGTGCCCATCAAGGAAGTTCACAAGATGTCACAGGTTCAGGCAAAGAAGGAAGTCGAGCAGGCGGAGTTCGGTCTGCGCTGGACAGAGACGATTCATGTCTTGCCGCGTCAGCATATTCTCGTATTCACAAGAAAGTAGGATGGACATTCATGTCCGTCGGAGTTTCAGCTATGGACAGGACTACACTGCGTGGCGTTGCGTTTTGGACGGCGGTGATCACCTGCCTGATCGGTTTGATGATTCGTGCTATGTATGCGTTGATACCGTTTGCGACTTTCGGCCTGGACCTTTCGAGTGTCTACAAATTGATGGGGGTCGTTAGTCTCTTCGTGGAAGGCCTGAGCAGCGGATCATTGTTGCTGTTTCTCGGCCTCGTGCACTACGACTTGATGACAGCGCAGCGACTTTCGGAACATGCGCGTGACTATCTGATCCGTGATCTGACGCAGTCGTCTCAGGAAAATAAGTCGAATCATGGTTGAGAACCTTCCTTATGAAACCGTACGTCACAAAGCGCTGACAATTGATGGCTACTCCCGCGCGGCCGTGCAGAGCTACTGGCGCATCGCGGAACTGAAGATCGGATTTGAACTGGGAGCCAGCCCGTGGGCCTTCATGGGGACTCAGTACTTTCTGGTCACGCACGCGCATCTGGATCATCTGGCCGCGTTGCCCGTGTATGTCGCTCGGCGGCGGATGATGAAAATGGAGCCGCCCACGATTTATCTGCCGGAAGAGGTTGTCGATCCCGTCTGGGCGATGCTCAAAGCATGGCAGAAACTCGATCGCGGGCGCATGAATTGTGAACTGGTCGGCGTGAAGAGCGGTGATGTGCTCACCCTTTCGCGCGAACATCGTGTTTCCGTGTATTCGACGACGCATACGGTGCCGTCGGTCGGCTATGTCGTGTACGACGTGCGGAAAAAGTTGAAGCCCGAGTTCCATGGTCTCAAAGGCGATCAGATTCGCGACCTGAAGTTCCAGGGGATCGAAGTGGCCGCAGAATCCCTGACACCGATGCTGGCTTTCACGGGAGATACGTCACCGGCTGGTCTTGATGCGCATCCCGACAATTTTACGGCAGAAGTGCTGATCACGGAGATGACGTTTTTTCGTCCCGAACATCGCAAGGAAAAGATTCATAAGTTCGGCCATATGCATCTGGATGACATCATTGAACGCGCCGACAGGTTTCAGAACCAACTGATCATTCTGGCGCATCTGAGTACCAGGACGCACGATGCAGAAGCGAAACGTCGGCTGGATCAGCAACTGCCGCCATCACTGCGAAATCGCGTGCTGCTGTGGAAACAAGGTGATCGACCACAATATGTTCCACAATAGAATTGCGCAATAAAAAACCTCTCCCAGCGGTCATGAGCAAACGCGGTTGACACCCATTGATCAGATTCAAAGGCGGGCCCCCGACGCCCGGGTCATGTGATCCGAGACATAGTCGGCGTGACAGTCGGCCGGGATCAGACCGGGTTCCCTGTTGGGTTTATCTGTAGGGTCAACTTGTTTTGCTGCAAGACGAAGCTGGCAGAGGTAACGCACATAAAGTGCAGCGACACAATACGCAGGCAACCGATTTGACGCAAGCGCAAGTCCTCAGTACTTTGCCGGAAATTTCTTCTGGCAAATCGCAGGAAAATGCCGATACCGATCGAGCTGCGGCAATCTCTGAACTCACGCAGCAGAGGCTCAACATCGCTCAACAGGACGGAATTGCCCTCACGACCGGTATGCCGGAAATTCCGTTCCTGCGAATGGTATGGCGACATCGCTTGACAGCACAGGCTCGCGGGGTAATGATCGAGCCCTACGGAATGGTGAAGTGCAAGGCGGGTTTAGGCCCGATCTGCATTTTTGCGACTGCTGCGATTGATTTTGCGGCAAGAATCTGTTTTGCGGTCTTAGTGGCTATGGTCGTCTGTCAGAAAACTGTTCCGGCGGGTTGTCGGAATATTAAAGAACTTAGAGGGGCTGGCAATGTCAAAGTCCGATCGTCGGATTGATATCGAAGAAATCAGTGGTGTGACCGTCGCACGTCTTCTGGAAAAGAAGATCCTTGACGAAGCGAATATTGATGCGCTTGGGCAGGAGCTGTTTGCCCTCGTCGATAAGGACGGTCGCAAGAAAATCGTGCTGGACTTCACGCTCGTGGAATATCTCTCCAGCGCGGCTCTGGGAAAGCTGATCACGATGCACAAGAAGACCAGCACTGCGGGTGGAAAGCTGGCACTGTGCAGTATCCAGAAAGACATTCTGGACGTGTTCAAAATTACGCAGCTCAACAAAGTGCTGACATTGTGTACCGACCTCGATGACGCATTGAAAAAAGTTGGCTAGTTCGACAAATTCAGGCTTGCCGTTTTTCGCACACGATGCTGCTTGAGGGATTTGTTCCGGATGCTTTCCCGGGACGTTCTGTTGTTTCCTTTCGGTTTCGAATGCGCTATGACTGAACCTGTGGAATTCGAAGCCAGCATCCCCAGCATTCTCCGCGAAGGTCTGGCATTGCAGGACAGGATTGTTCAGCTGATGGAACAATTCTCTTATTCGGCCCGTGATGTGTTTGCCGTGCGGCTGTCGTTTGAAGAAGGCCTGGCAAATGCAATCAAGCACGGAAATCAACTGGATGAGTTAAAGCTGGTGCGTATTTCCTGTCGGATTGATGGCAGCAGGATGCGCGTCGAGATGCAGGATCAAGGCGCAGGATTTGAACCGGAGGCCGTGCCCGATCCCACGCAGGAAGAATTCATCGAACGCCCCACAGGTCGCGGCCTGTTGCTGATGCGTGTGTACATGGATCACTGCGAATTTGCTGACGGAGGTCGCTGCCTGATCATCGAACGCGAACGCAACAGCCCGTTGCCGATCATGGAAGACTGAGGGCCGAAAGACCGTTCCAGAAATCACTGTCGATCTGTGGCATTGGACTGTGCCCGCGAATGGCGTGAATTGACACGAATAGTCGCATGAAGTTCATGTCCTTCCATCCAGCAGGTTCTGGGCTGACGCCAGTGACTTCCTGCAAGTGAAACTCCTGTTGGCCTTTCTGCCGGAAAGGACAGTGTTTGGTAGGTCCTTTCTGCCGGAAAGGACGGTGTTTGGTAGGTCCTTTCTGCCGGAAAGGACTTTCGCCGTAAGGCGAACGGCCATGGGTCGCACATCCGCTCCACGTCGCCGCCTGGCCGTCCTTACGACCGCGACTGGTCGCGGCGTGGCCGCGAAGTCCTGCTCGGCAAGCAGGACCTGCCGAAATCGGCGACTGCACCCGGGCACGTTGCCGAACCTTGTTTTCCCTGGTTCGCAATCGAAACTGCTGGTATGCTGTTATCGTCGCGTTTCGAATTCTGCGGCTGGTGCCGCGCCGCTCGCCGATCTCCAGACCCCCATCGTGGATGGCTCCTCCATTTTCCTGCCAGGGTTCTTCGTAATGAACATGAATCTCACTCAACTGCAGCATCAGACGCGCCGCCACTTTCTTTCGTCATCAGGTGTCGGACTGGGAGCGATTGCGCTCTCATCGCTCAATGGCGGACTGGCTCAGGCGGATATCCCTATCGATCCCACCACGCCGCTGCAGGGACGAAAGCCGCACTTCGACGCGAAGGCGAAGCGAGTCATCTATCTGCATCTGACCGGGTCGCCGCCGAATCTGGACATCTACGACTACAAGCCGGAACTGGTGAAACGCACGGGACAGGATTGCCCGGATGAATTTCTCAAAGGTCGAACATTCGCGTTCACGTCCGGAGTGCCCAAACTGCTCGGCACACCGCGGACGTTTACGCAGCACGGTCAATCGGGAACGTGGTTGTCCGATGCCGTGCCGAATTTTCATCGCGTCGCTGACGACATGTGTTTCATTCATTCGATGAATACCGACCAGTTCAATCACGCTCCGGCGGAGTTATTGATCTACACGGGGTCGCCACGTTCAGGCCGGCCATCGATGGGATCGTGGGTCACCTATGGATTGGGCACGGAAAACCAGGACTTGCCAGGATTTGTGGTGCTCATCAGCAGCGGTGTCCAGCCGAATGGCGGAGCGAACTCCTACGGCAGTGGATTCCTGCCATCCGTGTTTCAGGGCGTGCAATGTCGTTCCAAGGGAGACCCGGTCCTGTATGTTTCGAATCCTGCCGGCATGGATCGTTCCCTCCGCCGCAGATCGCTGGATGCCTTGAAAGAACTCAACCAGCTGCAGGCACAGGAACTCGGCCATCCGGAAACCATTACGCGCATTGCACAGTACGAGTTGGCGTATCGCATGCAGGCATCTGTGCCGGAAGTCATGGATATCACAAAGGAAACGAAGGAGACTCAGGAAGCGTACGGCGCGCAGCCGGGCGAATCCAGTTTTGCCAACAACTGCCTGCTGGCACGACGTCTGGTGGAACAAGGTGTGCGATATGTGCAGCTGTTTGACTGGGGCTGGGACTTCCACGGAACGGGAGCCGGCGAAGGCCTGACCGATGGGCTCACCAACAAATGGGCGAAGACAGACAAGCCGATTGCGGCCTTGATCGAAGATTTGAAGCAGCGCGGATTGTTTGAGGACACTCTGATTATCTGCGGTGGAGAATTTGGACGCACGCCGTTCCGTGAAGGTCGTACGGCGGCGAGCAACATTCTGGGCCGCGACCACTTTCCGGACTGCTTCACGATGTGGATGGCGGGTGGTGGAGTCAAAGGTGGTTTCAACTACGGTCAGACCGACGAACTGGGTTTTGGCGTGGTGGAAAACAAAGTCACGCCGCATGACCTGCAGGCCACAATTCTGCATCTGCTGGGATTCAATCACGAACAGTTGACGTATCGTTTTCAGGGCCGCGACTATCGGCTGACCGATGTGCATGGGAAAGTGATTGCGGATGTGATCTCGTAAGGCGAGCGTCAGAAACAAACTGACCGAACCCAATTGACTTGAGCCTGAGGCGCTAGCTTCGTCAAGACTTGATTTTCGGGTGGCCGGGGTTGGAGAGCGCTAGCTCGAAACCCCGGGGCTTCCTTCGCTTCGCTCAGTCCAGCCCCGGC
>JAYSPO010001651.1:0-3292 GCA_043722015.1 Candidatus Kuenenia sp.
TGACCGGTCGCGAACGCCAGGTTCTGGATCATGTGGTGGACGGTCTGTCCAGCCGGGAGATCGCTCAGGAACTGGGGGTGAGCACCAAGACTGTCGAAGCACATCGTGCGCGGATCAACGACAAGATGCGTGCCGACAATGTATCGCACCTGATTCGCATGTGCTTCGCCTACAATGAAGAGCACGGATCATAGTCAGGTCAAAGGCGTCGGTGGGTTTTCTCAGATTGAACGGGGCTCGAAAGGCCCCGTTTTTTTTATAGTGCGGAATGCTGTCTGCCCGACAAATAAATCACGGCAGAATCATACACCAACGAGCCGGTGGGTTTCGCCATGGATCAGCGAGACCTGGGTCAGGCGGCACATGTCCAGCAATTCATTGGCAGAATGCATAATGCCGATCATGTCAGTTTCGTCGTCGAGAGCTTCCATCAATTGATCGGCAATGTCTGCCATGTGCTGGATTCCGGCGCGGTCGGCGGTGGTGTGCAGCCGCTGCGTGAGTTCACGGAGTTCGCTGACATCCTGATCGTCGAGAGCCGCGACCAGCCGTTCAATCTGCTTTCCAATGTCGAGGGCAATTTCAGACGATACGCCCGGCATTTCGGTGCGGTCGCCGGTTCGCACTCGGACGGCTGCGACGATGCGTTCGACAAGTTCCGGATCAAACTGAGTTCCCGCACAACGGCGAAGTTCTTCAAACGCTTCGGTGCGTGACTTGCGGCGACGATAGGCCGCGTCAGATGTCATCGAATCGTAGGCATCAGCGATGGCGAGAATGCGCGCTGCGATACTTGGCTTCACAGGCTTCTCTGCTTTCACGGGAGCGTTGCTCTGATCGAACCAAACCGAATACTGCTCGACAATCTCGGTCAGCGAGTCGGAACCAAACGATGATTTCACAAGCTGCAGACTGACCACACGATTGCGGCGCATGATGGTCCATTCTTCTTCACTGAGCTTTCCTGACTTATGCAGAATCGCATCCGGCACACCAATCTTGCCGATGTCATGCAGCAGGGCAGCAATTTCCAGTGTGTAACATTCCCGCATCGACAGCAATCCTTCGCCCGCCGCGACACACAGATCCGCGACTCGACGACTATGCGCTGCTGTTGGCTGGTGACGAAATGACATGGCAGATACCAGTGCGGTGACGGCCTGAAACGGGACCGACACGGCAGTCTGCGGTGGCGGCGATTTTCGTCGTTCCGGAGCTGCACTGTCAGCTAACTGAGCGATCTGTTTTGTGGCTTTGTCAAATCGCACCACCTGGTTTCGGCCATGTCTCTTGGCAACGAACAGGCACTTGTCAGCCTGATCGAGCAGATCCTGTGGCGACGTCGCGTCGTACGCCATACTCGACACACCAAGGCTCGCGGTGACCCGGACTTCACCCGTGATCAATGTCTTGATCGCCAGACGAATACGTTCGGCTCGCAATTCGGCTTCATCGGCGTTTGTGTCTGGCATGAAAACGGAAAATTCTTCTCCGCCATAGCGACACACAACATCGTCTTCCGTAACGGTTTTCATGATCGCAACGGCAACTTGCCGCAATACGTCATCGCCCTTCGCGTGACCGTGATTGTCATTAATTGACTTGAAATGATCGATATCTACCATCACCGCTGACAGTTCGCGACCGGCTGGCTTTGCGTCATCCCAGACAGAATCGAACATCTTGAAAAAGCTGCGACGATTGATACAGCCGGTGAGTGCGTCGCGGGTCGCCAACCACTCGAGTTCACGGTTTTGCTGACGGACTTCATCGCTCGATTGTTTTAACGACTGCAGTGCGTCACGGAGTTCGCGTTGTTTTCGATCGAATTCCGTAACGTCCTCAAAGCTGGCGACAACGCCTCGGCAACGCTGTTTTTCGTCGTGGATCGGTACTGTGCCGACGGAGAACATACGTTCGGCTTTTGCCGTGCCGAACTTCATCAGCACGCCGCGTCGCGGTTCGCCAAGCAGTGCCGTCTTCCGCCATGGGAATTCAGTTTCGAGTGGGTCACCGATCATGCTGAATCCTAATTCGCCGGCTTTTCGACCGATCAGATCCTCCGTCTGCTCATTCGTATGTCGGGCGAACGCTGAATTGGCCAGCATCACAACGCCATTGCGGTCAAGTACCAGCAATCCTTCGGCCAGAGTGTCGAGCGTTTCCCGCACACGCGGCGGAATCACCTGCGATGGATTCAGATGCCGCAGAACTCTGCGGAGGTAGATCGAAAACGTAACGAACAGACCGCCGCCAATGAAGATGGCCAGTGAAAACTCCGGCCGCATCGTGGCACCAAAAGGGCCAGCTGCAATTTCACTGAATCGTATTTCGAGTTGTCCCCAGTCACCGTGATTCGTCGAGATAGGAACAATGAATTCACGGGATGTGACTGGTGTTGCGCCGGCTGTCTGCCAGATCTGTGCGTGCGGACCTGAAGCAAATACAAGGCGGCCGTCATCGAGCTTTCGAGCGGCGATGCTTTCAACTTCCGGATTGCGTTCGCGAATACTGTCGAACGTTTCCTGAATCTGCTGTTCGTTCATCCTCGGCGCCAAAGCCATGAAACTCACGGCGGCCGCTTCACAGAACGACGCTCGATTTTTTTGCGCAGACGTCCCCACGTTGGGAATCAGCCCCAGAAGTCCGGCAACCAACACGGCGCTGACCGTCAGACTAACGAGTCCAAGGACGATGCGGATGCTTGCGGATGAGATCTTCATTGCGTTACTCTTGACTTCGCTGTGTGACACCTTGCGTCGATTGCACCTCGGCTCGACCTGGGAAGTCACAGTATCTGGGGGATTCGGCCTTGAGGAGTCAGGCTGCGATAGAGTCGATCGTGCATGAACAAACGCGGGCTGCGATGGTTACCGTACATGTGACCAGTGAAAAGCAGAGATTTCTCATCGTCGTTTTTCCCCTTTTCATAGGATCCAAAAAATATAGGCCACAGATAAGAACGTGGAGACAACTGCCGTTGATCCCACCACGACTTTGATCATTAGTTCCGGTGCCATCAGGATTTTCTGCGAACCAACACGTGTGTGCTGTTGGCTCGTCCGCAGGAAATCAGTCAGTACAATCACTTCAGTCGGTGCAGTCGCTGCAGGCGGTCCATCAAGTCAGGAATCGTTGCTCGACGTCCGTGGCTTCCCTCGCAGTGGTGCAATTGCTTTTCGGGTCACAATCTCGAGTAGCGATTCATCGTCTTCGTGTTTTTCATTTTCATAGGACGGCAGAATGGGCAACGGGTCAAAGCTCTGCCACGCGGGCATCGCCGACATGAAGG
>JAYSPO010001652.1:0-2101 GCA_043722015.1 Candidatus Kuenenia sp.
TCAACGGTGAACCACGCACGATTGAAGCGTCGTGGACGATTACCGATCTGCTCAATGATCTCAGGATCGAAAATCGCTATTGTGCGGTGGAACGCAACAGCCATGTCGTCCCGCGCGAGGAGCATTCGGATTGTCGATTACAGCCGGGTGACAGGATCGAAGTCGTAACACTTGTGGGTGGAGGTTGAAAGTCGGCCCCACTTTATGGAGTGCGATGACTTGTCATCGCTTTCCTTTTCCTTGGCCCGTTCAAACACTGGGGTTGAATGTGGTTTGCGGAATCGCGTTGCACGATTCTGCAACCCGTCTACGCTACTATGGAGCTTGCCTCCATAGGGCGATAGTCAACACCAGAGCAAGTCGTCAGACATACATGTTACGCCACCATGCAGCTTGTCTGCATGGAGCGATGATCATAAACTCTGCGTGTGAGGGGATCATCATCCTACCCGGATAAGCCGGGCAGTGATGGGGTTCCGTTGATGCGTCCGGCTGGTGATAATCAATGCTCGATGGGGACAAGTCCACATCGGGGCTGGATGTCATATCAAACGACAAAGAAAGCGGCGACAAGTCGCCGCACTCCAGGAAACGAAAGCTCTTAACGACAATGACTGCACTGCCTCCCGACAAACCGCTTGTCCTGGGAACTCATACACTGAATTCCCGCCTGATCGTCGGCACGGGAAAATACACCACGTTTGAACTCATGCAGGAATGCCTGGAAGCCAGCGGTTCAGACGTCATCACAGTCGCGGTGCGTCGGGAGCGACTGGTCGATTCCTCAGGTCGCAACATCCTTGAGTTCATTGATCTCAAACGCTACACGATTCTGCCGAACACCGCCGGTTGCTTCAATACGGAAGACGCGATTCGCGTTGCACGCCTCGGTCGTGAAATTTTGCGGGGACTCGAAAACCCTGGCGCGGATTGGGTGAAACTGGAAGTGCTGGCGGATACGCGCACGCTGCTGCCGGATCCGGTTGCCACCGTTGAAGCCTGCAAGCAGTTGGTCGATGACGGATTTCAGGTTCTCTGTTACACGTCCGATGATCCGATAACCGCTCGACGCCTCAAATCCGCTGGTGCCACATCCGTCATGCCGGCGGGAAGTCCGATCGGCAGTGGTCAGGGAGTGCTGAATCCTAACAACATCCGCATCTGCCTTGAATATCTGAAGGAGAATGATCCAGACTATCCGGTGATCATCGATGCCGGCGTCGGCACGGCCAGCGACGTGGCATTTGCGATGGAACTCGGCTGCGACGGAGTTCTGCTGAACACCGCCATCGCCAGTGCCCGCGATCCGTTACGAATGGCCGTTGCAATGAAACAGGCCTGCGAAGCCGGGCGTCATGCGGTCCTGTCCGGCCGGATTCCTCGGAAACTCTACGCTACTGCCTCAAGCCCGACGGAAGGTGTGATCAGCCGACCGTTGGGGTGAGGATGGCACATTTGTTTAACCGCGTGGGCAACGCCCCGCGCTTCAAATTTCAAATTTCAAATACGAAATCTCAAATAGAACAATCGCTGTCCGCTGGGCATGCGGTGAAACGAGCCGATGCCAACCGCGTGCAGCATAATACCAACAGCATGCCTACGCAGCCGCTCGGCGACGGCTGAATTTGGCTCGAATGTCCAGGACGGCATCAATCACGTCAGCGACGTCCTGATGCGACATGGACGGCGACAGCGGCAGGCTCAGCATTTGTTGGAACGCGACATGAGCCACCGGGAAATCGTCTGGAGCGTAGTTGTATTTGTTTCTGTAGAACGAATGCATGTGGATCGGGATGAAATGCACGGACGTGCCGATGTTGCGTGCTGTCATTTCCTGAATGAACTGGTCGCGACCGATCGTGAGTTCCGATGAACGCAGACGCAGCACGTACAGGTGCCATGCATTTGTCACATGCTCGCGCGTGGTTGGCGTCAGAAATGCACCACTGTGGCCGAAGGCGGTGTTGTAAGTTTCGACGATCTCACGACGGCGATCCTGCATGCGATCGAAGCGTTTCAACTGTTGCAAACCGAGCGCGGCCTGAATGTCGGTCATGTTGTACTTGAAACCGGGTTCGACGATGTCGTACGCCCACTTGCC